>NZ_JBFBJT010000182.1:0-12635 GCF_040686175.1 Streptomyces sp. NPDC086077
TGCTGGGCGCGGCGGGCAAGGCGGGCCGGGTCATCGACCCGATGACCTACATCGCCAAGGGCGCGGGCGCCGGACTGTCGAAGATCGGCGACATCGCCGCCAGCCTCAAGGGCGTCGGCAACATCGACATCCCCACCCTCCCGGACGGCTCCGTCCACCTGCCCGACGGCCGTCTGATGGACCCGAACGGCAACCTCATCGCGCCCAACGGCGTCGTCGACACGACGCCGGTCACGCACGAGACCGGGCCGGCGGTCCCGCACGGCGCGAACACGCCGACGCTGCCGGCCCACTGGACGATCCAGGGCAGCGGCCAGCCGCCGGTGTACGCGGGCGTGCACGCGGGCGACGGCATGCCGCACACGCTCGACAACGCCGCGCACCACAACGCCCCCGGCGGGCAGTTCGGACCGCCGGGGGCGTCGACGCCGTACGGCAACGTGCCGTCGCCGTCCGCCTACGACCACGCGCCGTCGCCGTCGGCGTACGACCAGACGCCGGCCACCGCACCGCACACCGGGGGAGGTCACCCCGGCGGCACCCCCTGGTACCACCAGACCGCGGGGACCAACCCGGTGCACGACATCCCGACCACGCCGCACACCGGCGGACCCGACGTCCCCGGCCCCGGCGGCCACACCCCGGACGCCCCGCACGGCACGGGCCACGACCTGCCGGGCGGCACTCACGCCGACGACGCCTCGCACGGCGCCGGACATACGGACGACGCGGCGCACACCGGCGACCACACGCACACCGGGGACCACACGGACCTCGGCGACCACGTGGGCCTCGGGGACGACGCCGTGGACGGCGCCGCGCACCACGGCACCGACGTGCCGGGCACCCCGGCCCATCAGGGCGCGGACGTGCCGGGCAGCGGGGCGGGGGAGCCGTTCGAGTACAGGCCGTCGATGTCGCGGGAGGAGTTCGCCGGCCTCAGCGATGCCGAGAAGCACGCGGTGGCCGCGGCCGAACTGGCGCGCGGCACGAACCCTGCGGCGAGCGTGAGCGACGCCGCGGGACTGGCGTACGGCAACGCGTACTGGAACGACTTCTTGGACGGCCTGCCCGCCGAGTCGCGGGAAGCGCTGCGGACGTACAGTGGCAACGAGTACGACCTGATCAACGGCCACCTGCGTTTCGGCAACGATGTGAGCGACACGCTCAAGCACACCATCAGCGAGATGGACCGGGTCATGGACACTCGGCCTGTGCCCGAAGCCATCATGATCATCCGGGGCACCGGGGTCGACCACGTCAAGATCGACGGCCGGCCGCTGAAGTCACCGCTGGACATGCAGGGCGGTGTGTTCGACGACAAGGCGTACACCTCCACGGCACTCGGCAGGACGCCGCCGCCGCCGTTCGACAGTAAGCCCGTCTGGATGCACCTGCGGGTACCGAAGGACACCCCGGCCCTGTGGATCGACCACCTCTCCAAGTACCCCGGCGAACGCGAGCTGCTTCTCGCTCGGGGTTCCCAGTACAAGGTCACGCGCGTCTTCATGGACGAGGCCGGTAAGTGGCATTTGTACGGGGAGGTTCTGCCGAGGCCATAGCCTTCGTCGCAGATCAGCCCGAACCAGAGGAACATGAACGCCATGAGCAGTGAACGACCGATCAACCCGCGATTCGACGAGGACGTCCACTTCAACCTCGTGTCGCCGGGTCCGCCGCGATACCAGAACCACACCGACAAGCCCGTGCGCTACCTCACGGTGGTCGCCAAGCAGGATGGCGCCGTACTCGGTTACGTGTGGGCCAATGACGAGGACGACGCGGCCGCGTGGGAGCCGCGCGAGGCTGCCGGACCTCGGGCATTCTCCGAGGGGGAGATCTGGCACGCCAGGCTGGAGGGTGCCAAGGGGCGGGGCGTCCTTCCCTCGCAGGCCCTCGCGGAGCTGCTCGAGAATTCGGAGGGTGTCAGGGGCCGGGTCCTGCCGGACTCCCTCACCGACGCCCCGAACGCCGCCGCGGTTGAGGCACTGGCCAAAGGTGAGTAGAGAACCACGGATCAACCCGCGCTTCGATGACGACGTGCGGTTTCGCCAGGTGGACGGTCCCCCGAGTTACGCCCGCAACACCGACGGGCCGGTGGCACACCTGAGCGTCGCCGACCGCACCGGCACGGTCATCGGGTACGTGTGGGCGAACGACAAGGACGACGCGGCGGGCTGGGTGGTGCCGTCAGGGCTTTCTGGAAGCGCCCTCAACGCCGGTGGGCGTTGGGTGCGGGCCCTACGCGGTGGGAAGGCCCGGGATCTGGCCCCGACCGTCCTGCTCGCGGAGCTTGCGCAGGGCACGAACGACTGCCAGCAGAGCCATGTCCTGCCGTCTTCCGTCACCGAGGCCCCGTCCCTGGCCGCACTCAAGGAACTGGCCGCGGGAGGCTGAATCCGTGCCGCACGGCCCGACCGGCACACCTGATCTCGTGCACTACGTCACCGTGACGGCTGCCGACGGCGAGATCGTCGGGTACGTCTGGGGCGATGCCACCGGCGTCGGCTGGGTGCAGTGCCCGGCAGGCCGCGGCGACTCCCTCCGGGCGGGGACGCAGTGGCACGACCGGGCGCGGGAGCTGCACGGACGGGGCCTCGCCCCGCGCGGCGTGCTCAGTCTGCTCAGCCGCGAACCCGGCATCGGCCCCGTCACCGGCGCCGCCGACGTCGCCGCGATCGAGGACATGGCCCGGGTCCCCACCCCGGACCCCGAAGGACACCCGCTCGATCAAGGGGGCGGCGAGGACGTGGACGTCCGGCGGGAACCCACCGACGACCGCGAGGGTTCCCTCCTCATGTGCAGGTTCTGCGGAGGTTCCCCCGCCGCCGACGTCACCTTCCGTGCCCACCGTGGGCTCGTCGTCCTCATGGGGTTCCAGAAGTCGGGTGGGCCCATGTGCATGACCTGTGGGCTGGCCGTGTACCGGGCCTACACCACGCACACCCTCTGCGTCGGCTGGTGGAGTCCCCTCTCGCTGTTCGTCTTCGCGCCGTTGACGCTGGTCCGCAACGTCCTCGCCGTGCGCCGGGTGAAGCGGCTCCCCGCCCCGGGGCCGGGGACGCTCGGCCCGCGCCACGACCCCGGCGTGCCCGTACGCCGGCGGCCGCGCGCGTACGTCGCCCTCGTCCCGGCCCTTTGGGTGCTCTTCATGATCGTGACGGGGCTGTCGGGAGGGGTGTGAAAAGCCGCCAGAGGCCGCCGCACCCCGGCTGTACGCATGGCGCGTCCATGTCTTATGTTGCGGAAGCGTAGTCAGGGGGAGCCGCATGCCGCAGGAGATGAGTCTCACCGAGGTCGAGGCCGTCGCCCGCACCGCCCACGCCGGGCAGACGGACAAGGCCGGACGGCCGTACGCCGAGCACCTGTCGGCCGTCGCCGAGGGGGTGCGCGCCCGGGGCGGGGAGGACGACCTCGTCGCCGCCGCCTGGCTGCACGACGCGGTCGAGGACGGAGCGCTGAGCGAGGAGTGGCTGGCGCGCGCCGCGCTTCCGCAGCGCACCAAGGACGTCGTACGGGCCGTGACCAAGCGGCCGGATGAGGAACCGCAGGCGTACGCACGCCGGATTCTCGCCACGCCGGGGGCCCGGCTCGTCAAGGCCGCGGACCTCGCGCACAACGCCGACCCGGACCGCCTCGCCCTGCTCGACGAGCACACGGCGCGGCGGCTGACGCAGAAGTACGCCACCATGCGCGGCCTCCTCGGGCTCACCCCCGACGACTGACGACCGCGCAGACCCACGACCGAACGACGACGAAAGACGAGGACGTACGACGACGTACGACCGCGACGACGAACGACCACGACGACGAACGACCGCGACGACGAACGACCGCGACGACGAACGACCACGACGACGTACGACCACGACGAACGACCACGACCTCTACGGCACGGGACGACGACTGAATGGCACGGGACTACGACAGCCAACTGCTGGAGTCGGTGGCGGTGCGCCGGCGCCGGATGCGCGACGCGCTGCTCTTCGGCGCGCAGCGCGCCCGACGCACGGCCGACGAACGGCTCGGCAAGATCTTCGCGGGCATCGCCATCGCCGCCGTACTGTGCGCCGGCTGCATCGGCTGGTCCTTCGTCCAGTCCACCCTCGCCAAGCAGCGGGCCGAGCAGGAGAAGCAGCGCCAGCAGCAGGAGCAGATGTACAACCCGTCGCCCGGCAAGTCCGCCGCAGACGGTGGGGAGAAGCAGTGAACGCGGTGTGCGTGACTGACGTGAGCACGTCGCCCGGCGCCGATGGCCGAAACGACGCGATGATAGGTTCCGGTGAGTGGTGAGCACATCAACGACGTCCCGGACTCAACTGAGCCGGGTCACCCTGGTCGGTGAGCGACGACGCGCCGACATCGTCCTGCCCTCGGACACTCCGATCGGCCAACTGCTCCCCGACATACTGCAGTTGCTCGACGACCGGGCCGCCACCCGGCCGACCACACGGCAACTCATCAGCACCGACGGCTCGGTGCTCCCGCACGAGGCCACGCTGTCGTCGGCCGAGGTACCGGACGGCGCCGTACTGCGCCTGGTGCGCGCCCATGCCGCACCGCCCGCCCCGGTCGTGCACGACGTCACCGACCAGGTGGCCGACGACCTCGACCTGCGCGGCTGGCGCTGGCGTCCGGCCGCGCGCCGGGCCAGCGCCGGTGTGGCCACCTTCGCCTTCGCCGTGGCAGCGGCGGTGCTGGCCCGCCGGGAGTTCGGGCTGGAGTCCGTCGCGACCGCGCTGCTCGCCGTGACCGCCGTCTTCCTGATCGCCGGTGCGGTGGTCGGGAAGACCGGCGGCGGCAACGTGGGACTCGCCAGCGCCCTGCTGCTCGCCTCCGGCGGGCTCGGCGTGCTCGCCGCGTGGACCACGGCCGACGCCTACGACTGGCCCGGCACAGCCCGGTTGGCCGGGGTCGTCACCGCTCTGGTGCTCACCCTCGTCCTGCTCGCCTTCTTCTCACCACTCGGCCGCGGCGGACTCATCGGAGCCGGTGCGGCCGCCGTCATCACCGTCGTGTGGGAGGCCGTGGCCGCCGTGCAGGACCGGCCGGAACGGCTCGGCGCCGTGATGGCGGTGTTCTCCGTGGTGCTGCTCGGCCTGCTGCCCCGGCTCGCGCTGATGGCCTCCGGCCTCACCGGTCTCGACGACCGCCGCTCCACGGGCACTTCGGTCAGCCGGCACGAGGTCGGCAACGCGCTCGCCGCCACCCACCGCGGCCTCGCCCTCGCCACCGTGGTCACCGCCGCCTCCGCCGCCGCCGGCGGCTGGCTGCTGACCACCGGTGAGGACCCGGCCGTGTGGTCGGTGGTCCTCGCCTCGCTCACCGCGGTGGTCCTGCTGTCCCGGGCGCGGGCCTTCCCGCTGGTCGCCGAGGTCGTGGCGCTGTTCGGGGCGGCGGCGCTGCTCGTCGTACGGCTCGCGGTGCTGTGGCTGGACCAGGCGGGTGGCGCCGGTGCGCTCGTCCTGCTGGCCGCCGCGGCGCTGCTGCCGCTGCTGGTCCTCGCGATCGAGCCGCCGGAGCACGTCCGGGTGCGGTTGCGGCGCCTGGCCGACCTGATCGAGTCCCTCGGTGTGATCGGGCTCTTCCCGCTCGCCGTCGGGGTGTTCGGCATCTACGGGCAACTGCTCAACAAATTCTGAGGCTTCGAATACCAGACGCCGACACGCGTCGCTCCGGGCGGGGACGACGAAGCGGGAGCGTCGCGGGAGAGAAAGGGCGACATGCCGAGCGGGGACAACTGGCAGGGCGATGTCCTGCGCGACCTGAGGGCCGGCGCGGCCGGGCAGCGTGCCGCGCAGCCGGGCGCCCGGTCCGGGGAACAGTCAGGCGCGCAGCCGGACCAGGCGCATCCACAACAGGAACAGCAGCAGCCGCAGCAGCAGTCGGCAGGGCAGCCGGGCCCCCATCCCGGCCCCGCGTACGGCTACCCCCAGGCGCACCCCCAGGCCCAGCAGTCCGGTCCCGGCCCCGCCTACGGCTACCCGCAGCAGCAGCCCGCCCCCGGCGTCCCGCAGCAGCAGGCGCCTCCCGCCCACTCCCAGCAGCAGGCCGCCTACGGCTACCCGCAGCAGGGTCATCCCGGCCAAGGCCCGCAGCAGCCCACCCCGTCCCAGCAGTACCCCGACCAGGCACAGGCCTACGCCGCCCACCCCCAGCAGCAGGCCGCGCCCTCCCCCGCGCCGCAGCCCGCGCCCGCCCGCCGCGCCCCGGCCTCCCGCGCCACCCCCGACTCCCGCCCGGCCGTCGACAGGCGGATCGCCGACACCGGCCTCAAGCCCCGCCGCGGCGAGCCGTTCGGCACCCGCGCCCTGCGCGCCGTCCGCCGTACCGTCTCCTCCTCCGCCGCGCGCGAGGTCGCCGAGACGACCGCCACGGCCGAGGTGCTCCAGCAGGCCGTCACCACCGGCCGCCAGATCGCGGTCACCTCCATCCGCGGCGGCTCCGGCAAGACGACGGTCGCCGCCCTGCTCAGCACCACCTACGCGCACTACCGGCAGGACCCGGTCCTCGTCGTCGAGGCCGACCCGGCGCTCGGCTCCCTGCCGCTGCGGCTCGGCGCGGAGAACCTGCGCTGGACCACGGGCGACCTCGCCGACGTCGTCGAGCCGCAGATGTCGCTGCTCGACGTCACCGGCTACCTCGTCCAACTGCCCGACAACGCCTGGCTGCTGCCCGGCAGCCAGGGCCAGGTCGGCGCCATGCTCGACACCCGGGCCTACGAGCGCGTCATGGTGTCGCTGCGCCGCTACTTCGGGGTGACCGTCGTCGACTGCGAGACGCTGCCCGCCGAGGTGGCCCGTACCGCGCTGTCGGCCGCCCAGGCCCGCGTGCTGACCGTGCCCGCCACGCTGGAGGGCGTCGCCAGCACCCACGCCGTGCTCCAGTGGATGCGCGGACTGCCCCGGGACATCACCACCTCGACCGTGGTCGTGCTCACCGAGACGGTGCCGCACGCCGGCGTCGATCTGGACAAGGCCGCCGAGCCGCTGAAGGCCACCGGTGCGAGCGTACGGATCCTGCCGTACGACCGGCATCTCGCGGCCGGCGGCACCATCCGCACCGACCTGCTCGCGCGGGCCACCCGGCAGGCCGCCGCCGGCCTGGCCGCGGAGGTCTTCCAGCTCTCCCAGAAGCGCCGTTGAGCTCCCCGGAAGGGAAAACCCAGAGGCAAGGACGATGAGCACCCGACTGATCCACCGCCCGGCCCGGACCACCCGTCCCCCGGCCGCCCCCGCGTCGCGCACCATAGAGGCCCCGCCCAACCTGCCCGACGGCAAGACGGGTTCGATCGCGACCTCGCTGCTGCCCGTGGCCGGTGTGATGTCGTCCGTCGTGATGATGACGGTCGTGCGCAACAGCCAGTTCGCGGCGCTGGGCGCGATCATCCTCGTGGTCACCATCATCGGCTCGCTGATCCTGGTGTTCTCCCAGCGCGGCAAGGCCCAGCGCACCCGCCGCACCCAGCGCGAGGCCTACCTCGCCTACCTGGAGGACCTGCGGGAGGAACTGTCCAAGGAGGAGCGCGAACGCCGCGAACGTGCCCAGGTGCTCAACCCGCCGCCGGACGCCCTCTACGACATCGTGCGCGACCCCGCGCGGCTGTGGGAACGACGCCGCATGGACGGCGACTTCCTGCGTGTGCGCGTCGGCACCGGTGAGATGCCGGTACGCGACCTGAAGGTCGGCGACCAGGGCTCCTCCGTGCTCACCCCGCCCGACCAGTTCATGCTCAACGAGGCCTCCGCGCTGGTCTCCCGCTTCGGCACCGGCACCGAACTGCCGCTCACCGTCCCGCTCGACCGGGTGGGCAACGTCAGCGTCATCGGCAGCCGCGAGGACACCCTCCGGGTCGCCCGCGCCCTGCTCGTGCAGGCCGCCGCCACCCACGCCCCCGACGACGTGGCGATGGCCCTGGCCGCGCCCGGCGACCGGATCGGCGACTGGGAGTGGGCCAAGTGGCTGCCCCACCTGCTCGACGGCGAGCAGTTCGACGGGCCGGTCGCCGCCCGCCGGATCGCCCCCTCCATGCCCCAACTGGCCCGCCAGATCGGACCCGAGCTGCGCCGCCGCGCCTCCTACGCGGCCGAGGTGCGCCGCGGACTGTCCGGCCGGGACGCCCTCGCCATGTCCTCACGGCTGATCGTCGTCGCCGACGCGCACGGCGACGACGCCGTGGACCTGCCGCGCCCCGACGACGCGGTCGGCCTGCGCGACATGGGCGTCAGCGTGCTGCACCTGCTCGACGAGCGGGTGCAGGAGCCCGGCAGCGTCGGCGTCCGCATCACCGTCGAGGGCGAACGCGTCGTCATCGAGGACCTGCGCGAGAGCGAGCCGATCAGCGCCCGCGGCACCGTCGACGAGGTCGGCACCGCCTTCGCCGAGGGCCTCTCCAGGATGCTGGCCCCGCTGCGGCTGTCCGCCGACTCCATGGGCGCCGACGCCCCGCTGACCGGCCCGGTCGACTTCGCCGAGCTGCTCGGCATCGACGACGTGGCCCGCCTGGAACTGGACCGGCTGTGGGCGCCGCGCGGCGAACGGGCGTTCCTGCGCGTGCCGATCGGCATCAGCGACTCCCGTGAGCCCGTCCTGCTCGACCTGAAGGAGTCCTCCGAGCTGGGCATGGGCCCGCACGGCCTGTGCGTCGGCGCCACCGGCTCCGGCAAGTCCGAGCTGCTGCGCACCCTCGTGCTCGCGCTGGTCGCCACCCACCCGCCGGAGGACCTCGCCCTCGTCCTCGTCGACTACAAGGGCGGCGCGACCTTCGCGCCCTTCGCCGACCTGCCGCACGTGGCCGGCGTCATCACCAACCTGGAGAACCAGGCCGGCCTCGTCGAGCGCGTCCACTCCTCACTGGCCGGTGAGGTCAAGCGCCGCCAGCAGGTGCTCAAGGACGCCGGAAACGTCGCGGACATCGGCCACTACGCCGCGCTGCGCGCCGAGAAGCGCCCCGACCTGGAACCGCTGCCGCACCTGTTCGTGGTGATCGACGAGTTCGGTGAACTCCTCACCGCCAAGCCCGACTTCATCGACCTGTTCCTGTCCATCGGCCGGATCGGCCGGTCCATCGGCGTGCACCTGCTGCTGTCCAGCCAGCGCATCGAGGGCGGCAAGCTCAAGGGCCTGGACACCTACCTCTCGTACCGGCTCGGCCTGCGCACCTTCTCCGCCGACGAGTCCCGCACCGTGCTGGACACCACGGACGCCTTCCATCTGCCCCCGCTGCCCGGCTTCGGCTACCTCAAGGTCGACACCAGCCACTACGAGCGGTTCAAGGCGAGTTACGTCTCCGGTGCCTACAGCGGCCCCGTGCAGCGCGAGACCGAGGACACCGGCCCGCTCGCCCTGGCCTACGAGGCGTACAACTCGCTCGGGGAGGAGTCCGGCGCCGCGCCCGAGGTACAGCCGCAGATGCGGCGCCGGGAGACCGGGCCCACCGAGATGGGCGTGATGATCGACCAGCTCGAAGGCGCCGGCGCCCGCGCGGTACGGCAGATCTGGCTGCCCCCGCTGCCCGCCGCGGTCGCCCTCGACAAGGTTGCGGGACCCGTCGAGGTCGGGCCGCGCGGCATGCAGCTGGCCAAGCGGAGCGGCCCGTTGCGGGTGCCGCTCGGCGTCCTCGACGACCCCACGAAGCAGTGGCAGGGCCAGTGGTACCTGGACCTCACACTGGCCGGCGGCCACGCGGCCGTCATCGGCGGCCCCGCGTCCGGCAAGACGACCCTGCTGCGCACTCTCGCGCTCTCCCTGGCGCTGACGCACACCCCGCAGGAGGTCGGCGTCTACGGCCTCGACCTGGTCGGCGGCGGCCTTCAGGCGCTGTCCGGGCTGCCGCACGTCGGCGGCATCGCCGGCCGCGCCGACCGGGAGCGCGCCGCGCGCACCATCGACTCGGTGCGGGCCATGCTCGACCAGCGCGAGGAGCTCTTCCGCATCCACTCCGTCGACTCGCTCGAACAGCTGCGCACCCTGCGCGCCGGCGGCCGTGTCACCGAACTGGCCTCGACGGAGATCGTGCTGCTCATCGACGGCTTCGGCGCGCTGCGCGACGACTTCGAGGAACTGGACGACGCCGTCGCCGACATCCTCAAGCGCGGCAGCGGCTACGGCATCCACGTCGTCGCCGGCATGCTCCGCTGGAACGACGTGCGCATCGCCACCCAGTCCCAGTTCGGCACCCGCGTCGAGCTGCGCCTGAACGACCCCAGCGAGTCCAGCATCGAACGCAAACTCGCCCAGACCCTCTCGCCCGAGGAGAAGGGCCGCGTGCTCACCGACGGCAAGCTGTTCGCCCAGGTCGCCCTGCCCCGCACCGACTCTCTCGCCGACACCGCCGACCTCGGTGCCGTCCTGGAGCGCACCGCCCGTACGGTCCGCGCCACCTGGACGGGCGACGTCGCCCAGCCGGTGCGGGTGCTGCCACACGTCCTTGAACCCCAGCAACTGCCCACGCCGGCCGCCGAGCCGCGTCGCGTTCCCATCGGCCTGGACCAGACGCAACTCGCCCCGGTCCTGCTGGACCTGTTCCACCACGACCAGCACCTGCTGATCATGGGCGACAGCGAGTGCGGCAAGACCAACCTGCTCAAGGTGGTCACCCAGGGCCTGATGGAGCGTTACGGCGACGACGAGCTGGTCTTCGGCGTCTTCGACCCGCGCCGCGGCCTGCGCGGCACCATCCCCGAGGAGTACCGGGGCGGCTACGCCTACAACGCCAAGCTGTGCGCGGGCCTCGCCGCCGGCATCGCCTCCGAACTGGAGAAGCGGCTGCCCGACGAGGGCTCCGACGGCGCCGACCTGGAGCCCGGCAGCTTCTCCGGCCCGCGGATCGTGATCGTCGTCGACGACTACGACGTCCTGACCACCGCCGGCCAGCAGCCGCTGGCGCCCTTCGTGCCGTACATCCCCTCGGCTGTCGACATCGGCCTGCACTTCGTCCTGACCCGGCGGGTCGCGGGCGCCTCCCGCGGCCTGTACGAGCCGATGCTGCAGAGCCTGCGCGAGTCAGGCGCCTCGGCGCTGGTGATGGCCGGCGACCGCAGCGAGGGCCAGCTCTTCCCCGGCGTCTACGCCAGCCAGCAGCCGCCGGGCCGGGGCACCCTGCTGCGCCGGGGCGAGGCCACCCGCCTCATCCAGACCGTCTACGCGCGGACCAGGTGAACCCATGACCAAGGACGTCATCGCCCTCACGAAGAAGATGCCCGACCCGCTGAGCGTGCTCGCGGGCCTGCTCTCCGGCGGCCCCGACAAGCTGGTGGGCGCCGAGGGCGACGGAGCCGTGGTGCGGCTCTGCGACGAACAGGGCCGTCCGCTCGTCTCCGTCGAGGCACCCCTGCTCGTGCAGGTCCGGGGCGAGGCCGAGCGACTGCTCGGGGCGCGTGAGCCCGAGACGCCGTACTGGTGGACCGAGGCCCGCGCCACCACTGGCGTCAAGGAGGCCGAGGAGCTCGCCGGGACGTTCGCCGCCCGGCTGGCCACGCTGGTCGGCGGCACCGCATGGCCCCGGGAGGCCGCGCGGTCGATGGGCGTGGTCCGGACGGACGGCATCGGCGTCGTGCCGGCCCAGGCCGCCGCGCAGCCCGCCGTCGACGTCCTCACCGACAAGGTCGCCGTCGTCATCCAGGACCGCCCCGTCGTGGCGATGACCGCGTGGCTCGCGGACGCCTTCCGCGCCGCCGCGGACGCCGGACGCGGTCTGCAGATCGTCACCCCGGCGGGCACGCGCATGTCGCCCGCCGTCCGGAACGCCCTGCCGGGCTGGCCCTCGCGCTGGGTGGTGCAGGACGAGCGGGACGGCTACTACGACGGCCTGTCCGGGGCCGTACTGCGCTGGGACAACGGCCTCTTCGTGACCGTCGAGTCCCCGGAGGCGACCCCCGAGGACCCGCGCACGCCGGTCGCCCGCGCCTTCGGGGAGGGCATCGCAGACACCGGCGAACGCCAGCTGGCCATCTCCTTCCGCACCGTCCACCCGGCCGACGACCGCCTCGTGCTCGGCGGCGCCGTGGAGGCCGTGTGGCAGGCGATCACGGGCGAACCGCCGTCCGGCTGGGGCACCGAGGAGCCGGCCAACCTGCCCTGGTCGTTGCGGCAGTTGACCGACGTGGCCCATGAGCGGACCCCTGCGCCGACCTGGCTGGTGGTCGTCGGCACGCCCGAGCGTCCAGGCCTCGCGACCGTGCGCATCACCCGGACCAAGGCCGGTGTCGAGGAGGACGTCACCATGGCGTTCGGCTACGGCACGCACGAGGAGGTGCCGGAGGGCGCCGTCCCGGCCGCCGCGGAGGCCCTCGCCACCCGGCACGACCTCCAGTCCATGCTGGTGCAGATCCGCCGGGCCCGCCGCGACCTGTCCGTACCGCCCCGCTTCGAGGGCCCGGGCGTGCCGTACGCCTTCGTCCTGGGCGCCGAGGAGGTCCGCACGATGCCCGGCGACCGGGCCCGGCGCACCCCGCTGCCGGAGCGCCCGCGTGAACTCGGCCCGCGCACCCGGCCGGCGCTGTACTACCCGCTGCCCGGCGACCCCTCCGACCTGTCGGGCTGGCAGGACTTCGAACGCCTCATGCGGCATCTGAAGGGCACGTCCTGAACATTCCGCGCTTCTGAGCGAAGGGCCGGGCGACCACCGCGCGTAC
>NZ_JBFBJT010000183.1:0-12577 GCF_040686175.1 Streptomyces sp. NPDC086077
CTCACGGTAGGTACCGGGGCCGTTCCACGTGGCCCACCGCGCCGCACGGGGGATGACGGCGGCGGCGGGCCCTTCCCTCCCCTACCGGTGTCGCGACGGGGGAGAGGCGGACAGGGCGCGCGCGTCGGCGCGGGCGCGCGCCCAGTAGCTCACAACAGGCGGGCGAGCGAGGGCGGCATGAACAGGTCCCGCGCCCGGTGCTGCGCCCACACGAGGGCGGCGTCGCCGTCGTCCCGGCGGGCGTACTCCCGGCACAGCTCGCAGTCGTCGAGGTGCTGCGGGGGGACGTCGCCGGGGTGATCCGCGGCGACGTGCCGGGCGACCTGTAGTTGTTCCCAGAAACACCCCTCGGGGTCGTCCCAGAAACGGGCGAGCCGCAGCAGGTACCGCGCGCAGTCGCGGCACGCCCACATGAACGGCGGCGGCACGGGGCGTTCGTCGACCTCGCCTATGTCCTCGAACATCATCGCGCCTGGAGGGTCGTCGCGCCCATGTAGGCGCGGTTCGTGGCGACGACACGTTCGAGGTACTGCTCGACGGCGTCCGGGCCCGCGCCGGGCGGGATGGGGTCGAGGCCGACCGTCACGCATGCGTGGCCGCCGGCGGTGACGTGCCTACGCCAGTTGGCGCCGACGCCCGGTAGGCGCATCAGGAACCTGGGGTGCCCATAGTCGAGAGCGACTAAGGGCCCCCGCAGCAGCAGGCGCGGGCCGACGATTGGCACCCGCTCGGCGGCCGGCCGTAAGCGCATGGCGTCGACCATGCCCATCAGGCCGGCCGCGACGGTCTCGGCCGTCTCGCCGGGGCGCCGTGGGGGTGCGTGACCGATCAGGACGTAAGCGATCGGGGGTGCGAGGCCGCCGGCGCGCACCCACGTCGACACGGTGCACCCGGCGGCGAAGCCGGGGCCGGGCACGGCCCGGAACGACAGGACGGGGTCGGTCGCGGTCATCGCTTCACCTCTGCCCATACGGCTTTCCCGAACGGCCGGTCGTCGGTGCCCCACCGCACCGCGAGTTCGTCGACGATGTGCAGGCCGCGCCCGCGGGCCCGCTCCCCCGACTCGTTCCGCATCTGCGGGCGCGCGCGTCGGGGGTCGTGCACCTCGACGCGCACGCGCTCGGGCGTCGTCAGCACGGCGACGAGTAGCGAGTCTTCAGGTTCGGTGCCGTATCTGTAGGCGTTCGTGACCAGTTCGGAGACGATCAGTAAGACGTCGTCGAGGCGGTCGTCGTCGAGTGGTTCGTCGTCGTGCGCCAGGAGGTCACGCACGTACGCTCGGGCCCGCGCCGGCGTCTCCAAGCTCTTGGGGAACATGGCTTGCGCTGGGGGCCCGCTGGGCGGCGTACAGCAGGGCGCCGCGACCTGCTGAGGTTCGTTCATGCCGTACCCCTGTCACGAGCGGATGAGTTTCGTCGTCCAGGCAACACCTGTCACGAAACGGGGGGTACCGTCGTGGGGGGTGTCGGAAGGTGTCGCTTTCGTCGCCCACGGTCGCGGAGGTGCGGGGATGAACTCACCGAATGAGCAACTGGGGTACTGGCTTGGGCGCTCCGGGATGAGCCGTAAGGAGCTTGCCCGGCGCGTGCAATCGAAGGCGCAGGAGTGGGGGCAACCGAACGTCGCGCCGAACGCAACACGCGTCCGGTGTTGGTTGGAAGGCGAAACGCCCCGTCAGCCTGTCCCCGACATTCTCGCCGGCGTCTTCTCGGATCACTTCGGGTGGCGCATCACGACGTACGACCTCGGCCTCGGCGAGGGTGGTTCGGCCGAGGCTGCGCTCACCTATGACCCCTCGTTCGCGGCTACCGTGGAGGTAGTTGCCGACCTGGGGAGAGCTGACGTGGATCGACGGAAGTTCCTTGCAGCCGCGCCGTTCGCGGCTGTGGCCGGTGTCGGTCCCTCGCGGGACTGGCTACTCAACACCCTTGACCAGGAACCGGAACCGGGCCCGCGCGTGCGCCTCGAAGACGTGCTCTCGGTGAAGAACATGTTCGCGTCGTTCCAACGGATGGACGTGCTACAGGGCGGCGGGTCCGGGCGCCTGGTGCTCGCCGAGTACATGAACCACCACGTCTACCCGCTGTTGCGGCGGTCGCACGACGACACGGTGCGACGCGCGTTGTGCGAGGCCGCGGCAGAACAGACCTACCTACTCGGCTGGATGGCGTACGACAACGGCGAGCACTCCGTCGCCCAGCGGTACCTAATCCAGTCGCTACGCCTCGCCGAGGAATCGCAGAACGCCCCCCTTGGCGCGCACGTCCTCGCGGGCATGGCCGATCAGGCGACGCTACTCGGCAACCCGGCCGAGGGCCGGCGCCTCGCACAGGCGGGCCGACAGGGGTTGTCGAGGGCGACGTCGCCGGCGTGCCTCGCCGACCTGTGGTGCCTGGAAGCGCGGGCGCTCGCCCTGCTCGACGACAAGGTCGCCGCGGCCCGCGCGGTGGTGCAGTCGGAACGGGCGTACGAGCGGGCCGACCTGGCGGAAGAACCGGACTGGGCGGCGTTCATCGACCCTGCGTACCTGCACGGGGAGCACGCGAACACGATGCGGGACCTAGGCGACGCTGCGGCGGCCGAGGAACACGCGCGCCGGTCCATCGAGCACGCGGAGAAGCAGAACCGGGCCCGGCGCGGTGCCATGTCGCAAGCGGCGCTCGCCGTGTCCCACCTGCAACGGGGCGACCTCGACGCGGCGCACTCGGCGGGCGTGCGGACGCTGCGGCTGGCGGGACAGGTGAAGTCCTCGCGGGCGGTCGAGGCCGTGCAGGATCTACAGCGTCGGATGCGGCCGTTCGGCAGCGACCGCCTGGTCGCCGACTTCAACGAACGGGCGCGCGATCTGGTCGCCGCGGCGTAGGGCGCGGGCACGACGAAACGCCCCCCGCTACGGCCGTAGGTGGCCGTGCGGGGGGCGTTGGTGTCTCAGGACGTGGCGAACTGCCACAGGGACAGGGCGAGGCCGCACAGGGCGACCAGGGCGGCGACGGACGGGAGCGGCCACCGGGCGCGTTCGAGGTCGGCGAGCCTGGTGTCGTTGCGCTTCTGGCGTTCGGTCTCCCCCTTTTCCAGTGCGTCGACGGCGGCGGCGAGCTGGTCGACGCGCGCGGCCTCCTGGGCGATGCGCTGGTCGGCCTGGTCGTGCCGTTGGGTGAGCAGGGCCAACGATCCGTTGACGGTGGCGAACCCCTCGGCCATCGTGCCGCGCAACTCGGCGAGGGCGACGGCGATTGCTGCCGTGTCGGTCGGTTCGGTCACTGGGCGGGGCCTCCGTCGTCGTCGACCAGGCCGAGGCCGAACCGGTCGAGGATCTGCTCGACGACGGGCGAGGCCATGATGCGCGCGACGACGCCAGCGGCGCCCGCGGCTGTGGCGGCGGCGGCGACGGCCCACGGTGCGGCGGCGGCGAGCGCGGTCGAGTCGGCGACGACCGCGGCGAGGGCGGGCACGACGGCGACGACGGCGGCGAACGTCTGGAGTGCCGTACGGACGGCGCGGCGGTTCTTCGGGCTCATGGGGGGTGGGTCCTCTCTACGGTGGGGCCCGCCCGGTGCGGTGCAAAACCTCGAGTTTTATCGTCACTGTGACGCGAAAACTCGAGCATCGGCCGGGCGGGCGAGGGGGGTCATGCGAACAGGCGGCGCCACGTCTCCGGGCCGGGGTAACCGTCCGCGTCGGCGCCGGTCCATCCCTGGGCGCGCTGGTAGGCGCGGGTCGCGTTGCGGTCGGCGTCCGACCAGGACGGCCCGGGGCCGACGCGGTAGTAACGGCCGTATCCCTTGGCGACCAGGGCCTCGCCGAGGCGGGTCACGTAGGCGTTGCGCTTGCCGGGGCCGAACTTGTCGCGGCCGGGGAACGGCGGCGCGGCCTTGGCGGGCGCCTTGCCGGGGAGGGTGCCGAGCAGGCGCCGCAGCGACGTTTCTCCGGGCACGCCGTCGGCGTCGGCCCCGGTGTAGCCGAGGCTGCGCTGATAGGCCGCGTACGCCTCGGTGTCGGCGTCGGTCCACTCCGGGCCGGGGCCGACCTCGTAGGCGTCGCCGAACCCCTTGGCGACCAGGGCCTCGCCGACGCGGGTCACGTGGTCGCCGTGCGCCCCGTAGCCGTAGGACAGGCCGTTGATCGTGACGCGGTAGCGGGCGGGCGTGCCGCCGGACGGCGCGGTGCCGTCGGCGGGCGGGGTGTACCCCTTGGCCGGCATGCCGGACCGGACCCACGCGTAAAGGATCTCGCCGGGGCACTGGGTCGCGATGCCGTCGCGGTGCCCCTTCTTGGCGAGGGTGCGGCCGGCGCGGCGGCACGCCTCGTCGTACAGGGCGCGGCACGCGGCGAGGGCGGCCTCGCTCGGCTCCTGGTCGCCGCCGACGGCGATCTGTACGCCGAGGCCGGACACGTTGTGTCCGGGGCAGTGCGCGCCCTGGCGACCCCACCCGCGGCCCTCGTAGATGTTGCCGGCCTGGTCGACGACGAAGTGATAGCCGATGCCAGACCAGCCCTGGGCGAGGTGCTGCGCCTCGATGGCGCGGGGGATGGCGTAGCCGGTGGCCTTGATGTGGTGCGCTCCGTCGTAGTGGACGAAGAACTCAGTAAGGCGGGTGACGCTGAGCTGTGCCGGGCCGTCGCTGCGCGGGTCGTTGTCCCACGGCTTGGCGCCCCACGTGGCGCGGCTGATGATCGTGACGGACATGGGGAGGTCTCCAGACATGAAGAAACGCCCGGCGCGGTGCGCTCGGGCGTGCGGGATGGTGTGGCCGGTGGGGCGTCAGACCATGGCGAGCGCCATGATCGCGGGGTCGAGGCCGACCTCGCCGGTCGACTGGTCGACGGTGGTCGGCAGTGAGGTTCGGGCGTCGAGGCACCACGCGCGCTGAAATGCCGTGCCCAGGAAGAAGTTCGCGGGCGCGCTGGGCGACTCGTTCTGAATGTGCATGTAGTAGAAATCCGTCGCGCTGCCGGCGCTCATGAGGAATGCGGCCCAGTAGCGGCCGGGCTGGAGCGTCGCCGTGGCGGTGAGCGGCACGGGCACGGCTCCGATGTGGTTGTTGACGGCGCCCGGCGCGGTGCCGGTGAGCTGTCCGGCGGCGGGCAGGCTCGACACCAGGCCGGACGTGGCGACGCGTGATCCTGCCTCGCTGTAGATGCCGGCATAGAACCGGGCGGCGGGCACGGCGGACGATCCGGCCCACCCACGGGCGAAGATCACAACCCTGTTGACCTGTGTCGGCTCGGTGATGTTGATACCGGCGAAGTAGATCCGCTGCACGACGGCGGCTTTGGTCGTCGTCGGGTTGGTGACGTGCGCGGGGTCGCACGACCAGGCGGTGAAACCGAGTGCCTGCGGGGTCCACATGTTCCGGCCGGTGGCCGTGGGCATCTGCGCGATGGGCACGCGGGCCGAGGCGTCGAGGCTGGCGACGCCGTTCGCTGCGCCCCGCGTGGTGGTGGCGAGGGCGCCCACCTGGGCGGCTGTGTAGGTCGGGCGCTGGCCGGACGCGAGGACGCCGTCGGTTCCGAGCGTGGCGACGCCGGACGCGGCGCCCTTCTCCGTCGTGGCGACGGCCCCGACGTCGGCGGCGACCAGGGCGACGTTCCCGGACGCGTCCGGCGACTTGCCGTTGACGGTGGAGACGGCGCCCCCGCCCGTGCCGTCGGGGAGCTGGGCGGCGGGTACCTTGCCGGTCGCGTCGAGCTGGGCGACGCCCCCGGGCGTGCCCGGCGCGGTGTCCGGCACGGCGTTGACGGCGGCGGCGTCGAGGACGACGTCGGCGGCGCTGATGCCGTTGACGGACTGCACGACGCCCGGGGCGCCGGCCTCGCCCTGGTCGCCCTTGTCACCCTGGGGGCCGACCAGGGATGCGAGCCACTGCTCGCGGGTGCCGACGTAGCCGGCCGCGACGGCGACCTCGTACGCGTCGTCGCCGGTCGGGCCGGTGGCGCCCTGCTCGCCCTGGTCGCCCTTGACGCCCTGGGGGCCGATCAGGGACGCGAGCCACTGCTCGACCGTGCCGACGAAACCGTTCTCGACGGCGACCTCGTACGCGGAGTCGCCGCGTACGGCGACGTAGTTCGGTGTCGAGGGGTCCGTCGGCGCGATGTCGGCGAGGTCGACCTCGGGCGTCTCGGCCGGTAGCAACACCTGATAGACGCGGTTCAGCGCGACGCCGGCGAGCTGTTCGGCGACGGTGTACGACCAGTCGGTCGGGTTCATGTTGGGCGCGTCGGTGGCCGGTAGGGCGACCTCGAACGCCCCCGTCGCGTCGAGTGCGACGGTCACGGGCCCGCCGAGGATCACGTCGGCCTCGCCGAACGTGAGCATGGACGGGGCCCGGAAGACGACTTGCCCGGCGAGCGGGCGGCCGTCGGGGGTGAGGAATCGGCCGGTCACCCGAACCGTGGGGATGCCTTCGGGGAGCATGCTCACACCTCCTCGGCCGGGGTGGCGGTGATGCCCTGCGTGGTCGCCGTGCCGGCGGCGCGAACGGGCGGGTCGGGCGCCTCGTCGGCGTTGAACGTGTTCCGGGTGTAGGCGCGGTACAGGCGCGTGATGACGTTCTGTCCGTTGGTCTTGGCGCGGTGGCTGACGTCCCACGTCACCCATTGCAGGAAGTCGACGCCGTCGAGGGGTGCGGTGATGGCGCGGCCGGTCCACGTGTTCGGCGCGGCGTCGTACTCGGCGAGGGTGCGCGTGGTGCCGCCGGACGGCGTCGCGGTGATCTTCACCTGTGCGCCCCCGGCGGGGGCGAGGGTGTGCACCTCAATGACGGCGACGGCGTTGTGCGCCGGGCTGTTGCCCCACCATGCGGTGTTGTAGGCGCTGCCGTTGTACGTCTGGTGCTCGGTCGGGTACAGGCCAATGGGTATCCACGGGCGGCCGAGGAACTGGTCGGAAAACGCGTCGTCCATCACGATCACGTTCGGCTCGACCTCGTCGCGGTTCCACATGCGGACCATCTGACGGGCGCCGGTCTGGTTGTACTCGTCGCCGACGGTCAGTGCGGACGTGCCGCCGACGGAACGGGCCATGCCGACGGCCCAATCGCCCTCGGAGTCCTGGCCGGTCATGAAGACGCGGTTACCGTTCTCGGCCTCGCAGATCAGGCGCCCGCCCTCGCCGATCCGAACGTCGCCGTTCAGAATCTCGTTCAGGGCGGGGCGCATCTGCGCCCGGCCGCGGAGGGTACGCACCTCGCGTTCGAGGGCGGCTACGCGGTCGAGTAGGTCTTGCGGGACGTACGCCATTACTCGGCTACCTCCAGGTACAGCCGGGCCGTTTCGGGGCGGCCTCGCTCGGGCGGGTTGATGGACAGGCCGACAACGCGGTATCGCGCGTCTAGGACGTCGGGGTGCCACAGGTCCCGGATGCGGATACGGACGGTCGCGCCGAGCAGGGCGGGCGACACGTTGTCGCCGAGCAACACCTCGACCTCGGGGATCTGGACAGGCCGGCGGGCGGCGGTCCAGTCCGCGCGCGCGTGCGCGTCGAGGGTGGCCTGTTGCTCGACCGTGGTGTAGTCGGACGATCCGTCGAGGCGTGGCCACCCGGCGGCTATGTCCTCGGCGGCGACCAGGCGCTCGGACATGAGCGGCACACTGTCGACGGCCTGATTTTGGTTGGTGGACGCGCCGCGGCTTTGCCACCCGTTGGCGAGGGCCGACGCGTCGTGCGGCCACGTGTACGTCAGGATGCGGCCGGGGTGGTCGAGCAGGATCTCGGCCGTGCCGGTCCGGATGATCGGGTGTCCCAGGATGAGCCGCTTGACGCGCCGGCCGTTGGTGTCCCGGTAGCTGGCGACGCGCCACTCGAAACCGCGCTCGACGGCGGCGAGCTGGTCGATAAGGTCGCCGATCCACGGGAGGTCGTACCGTGAGAACTCGCGGTCACGGGTGACGCCGGACGGCTCGCCGTCGTAGGTGATGCCCAGGTTCCCGCCGGGCGTCGACTGCGCGTAGTCGATCAGGCCGCGAACTATGTCGAACTGGTCGACTCCCTCGGCGACTTGGGTGTCGAGCAGTAGGCGCCGGTACAGGTAGCTTTCCCACCCTCCGCACTGAATCTGTGCGGTGAGGAATCCGCGGGCGTCCGAGGCGAGGCGCAGCGTCCACAGGATGCCGCCCCACCACACCTCGCGCCCGCGCTCGACCCATACGCCGGTCCGGCCGGGCACCAGTGCGCGCCGGGCCCGCGCGGCGATCTGCGCGTTCGGAACGGGCACGTTGCCGGTGAGCCTGCCGGTCTTGCCGATGAAGTCGTCGAGGCTGACGCCGGTCACGGGCAGGGTGTCGAGGACTTGGTCGGTGCGTAGGTCGGTGAACACGAACCGGTACGGGGACGGTGCGGGGGTCTGCACGGGGCGCCCCCTCTACTGCACGAACGCGGCAGAGATGCGGACGTTGGTGTCCTTCTCGATGCCGGACACGTTGTTACCGCCGGCCCACGACCGAATGGTGATCTTCCCGTCGCCCCCCACGGCGGCGGCGCCGAACCCGTAGCCGTTCGAGCAGAGCGCTTCGAGCAGGACGATCGGGCGCCACCCGGCGGGGAGGGTGGCGACCAGGGTGTCGCCGATGTTGGGGTTCGCGGGGAGGGTCGCGCCGGTCCGGGCGAACATGCCGAGGAACTGCACGACGCCGGCTCGGCGGCGGGCGTCGAAACTGCTCAGCGACCAGCCGGACGCCACGGACAGGCCGCCCGTGATCGTCTCGACGGGGGGCTCGGGCGCCCGGTAGGTCTCCCACGTGGCGTCGGTGGCGTTCCA
This sequence comes from Streptomyces sp. NPDC086077, assembly GCF_040686175.1. Classification (NCBI taxonomy): domain Bacteria; kingdom Bacillati; phylum Actinomycetota; class Actinomycetes; order Kitasatosporales; family Streptomycetaceae; genus Streptomyces; species Streptomyces sp. NPDC086077. The sequence goes on from NZ_JBFBJT010000183.1 coordinate 8,757, forward strand.
GCGTTCGAGGACGCCGTCGGCGTCGCGGTACTGGCCGTCGTAGGCGCCGGCGAAGCTGAGTCCCCACCCGGTGGGGATGATCCCGCCGACGGCGGTCGTGTAGCGGCGGCGGTCGGCGAGGGCCGACCCCCAGTCGATACCGCCCACGCCCGCGCTCGCGCCCGCGGGCACGGTGACGTCCCACAGGCGCAGCGAACACGGGGGAAGGGTCGGCGCGGTCGGGGTGGCGGTCGCCTCGCCCTCGACGATCTCGACGCGGGCGAGGGGCTGCTCGCTCTCGTCGAACAGGCCGTCGTACACCCGGAGGATCACGCTGTCGATGCGGGCGAACTGGGCGTTCCCGTCGGTGAAGTTCAGCGTCTCGGGCGCGTCGACGGCGATCGGGTAGGCGCCCTGGGCGGTCGTGCCCTGTACGGCGGCCCGCCCGACGCCGATCTGTAGTTGCATCGCGGCGACGCCGGTCGCGGCGAACGGCTGTCCGCCGGGCACGACGCCGTCGCGGGTGCGTATCTCGCCGTCGGGTGCCCACGTGCCCACGGGGGCGAGTCGGGTGTCTTCTCGTGTCTGCCCCTTGGGCAGGAGCCATGCGGGGCGCACGGTCACGGCGGGTGTCTCCTTACCAGTAGGCGGCGCGGTAGCGCACGACGACGGACGCGGCCGGGTCGGTGCTGCCGGGCGCGGCGCGGAACATGAGGGGCGTCGTCCCGGGCGGGAACGTGAACGTCTGCTCGGGCACGCTGCGGTTGCTCGCGGTGTAGAGGCGCGAGGCGGTGCCGTTGAGCGTCACCGTTCCGGCGAGCGTGTCGACGACCAGGACGTCGCCGGCGGCGAGCGGGAGGTCGTATTCGAGGACGTCGCCGGTCGCGGTGTTCGTCAGGCTCGGCATGGTGACCGGGCCCCGGAACTCGACGACGGGGTGCGTGTCGGCGCTGCCGGGGTTGACGACGGACAGGCGGCCGGTGCTGCCGGGCACGCCGAAGTCGAGCGGCCACGCGAGGACGCCGTCGCCCGTGCTGATCCGCAGCGACGACGTGCCCACGGGCACGGCGGCCGGGAGCGCTGCGGGGAACAGGACGACGGGTTGGGCCCATGCGGCGGTGGCCGGCGCGGTGCCGGTGAGGGATGCGGCGCCCGGGGTGGACGTGTCGTCGGCGACGTGCTGGCCGGTCGCGTCCCACCACCTGAGCGTGATCATGGCGGCCTGCTCGGCGGCGAGCTGTGAGGCGAACGTGACGGTTCGGCCCGGGGTGACGGGCCACCCGTAGTCGCCGTGCGGCGACGCCCACACCAGCTCGGCGGCCTCGGCGAGGGGCTGCACGCTGACGGGGCCGACGCCGTCGCCCGTGATGACGGGGTCGCCGTCGCTCCACCATCGCCACAGCTCGCCGACGCCGGCGGCCTGGTCCTCGACCAACACCTCGACCTCGGCGGACTCCCACGCGAGGCCGGACTCGGACACGGGGAGCGTCGCCGTGGCCATCTGCTCGGCGAGGGCGTAGCGGCGCGGGTCGGTGGCGACGAACTCAAGGGCGCCCCCGACGATCGTTCCGAGGCGGTAGCCGGTCGTCGTGGGGATCGCCCGGCGGGTCGCGCGGGCGTACGTGAGCAGGGGCCCGCGCTCGTCGAGCCACGCCACGAGAGGGATCTCGTCGACGCGCGGCGCGGTGGCGGCCTCCAGCCGGCCGACGACCTCGCCGATCTGCGCGCGTGGGGCGCGCACGACCAGGCCGTCGACGCCGACGGTCCTCGACTGTGCGAACAACAGGCCGGGGTACGCGCCGTGCGCGTCGGCCCGCTGCACGGTGCCGGAATCGAGCGGGGGGAGGTCCCCCCACCCGGTGAGGGTGCGCCACCGGTACGGCGTGCCGGGGCCGAGCAACAGGTCGCCGTACTGGACGTGACCGGGCGCGGTGACCAGGGCGCCGGCGGCGCCCATCGTGGCGACGGTCATGGTCACCCCCTTGCCTTGGCGAGCCATGCCAGCGACTCGGCGTTCTGCTCGGGTGTGCCGTGCTCGGCGGCGTGCCAATGCTCGATCTGCACCAGGGCGCCCCCGGCCGTCGTGCCGAACGGCGAACCGTAGGTGCCGACGGTCGCGCCCGCGGTGGCGAGCTGCGGGGCGGCGGGCGGGGTGACCAGCGACCGCATGGCGCGGTCGACGGCGCCCTGTCCGCCTCGGATGCCCTTGACGACGCCGGCGGGAATCCAGCGACCCACGTCGCGCGCCATGACGCGCGAGGGGCTGGCGATTCCGAGGGCCTTGGCGATCGGGCCGGGGATCAAATCCTTCGCCCACGAAATCAGGGTCGAGCGGAGCCAAGAGCCCATGCTCTTTATCCCGTTCCACAGGCCGCGTACGACGTCCTTACCCTTGCTGACCAGCAGGTTTCCAAGGCTGCCGATCGCGCTGGATATGCGGCCGGGCAGTCCGCGAACCCACGAAATCGCCTCGTTGGCCTTGTTGATCACGGACGTCTTGAAGGACGACAGGGCCGACCGCGCCCGCTCGGCGAGCTGTCCGGCGAGCGGCGACAGGGCGTTGTACGCCTTGCCGGGCAGACCCTTGATCCAGTCGACGGCGGCGGAGATGCCCTTACCGACCCACTCGGCGAGCTTCCCGGCGGCCTCGCCGACCAGCTTCGCCGCGTTCTGGACGGCGGTTTTCGCGAGCTGCCACGCCTTGTCGAAGTCGCCCCGGAGCAGGGCGACGACGGCTTGCAAGATCGGCATGACGACCGTTTCGATCGCCTGCGCGAGGACGCCCGCTAGGACGGTCGCCATCTGGCCGAGCAGGCCGATCAAGGGCGTCAAGATCGGCATGAGCGCGTCGAGCGCGGCCATCAGTAGCTCGCCGATGATCGGCACCAACGGCTCGACCGCGGTGAGGACTTGCGCGAGCGCGTCGCCCAGGGTGATCAGGAGCGGCTGAAGGGCGACCAGTAGCTCGGCGAAGACGGGCAGAACCGCCGCGATCAATTGCCCCAGTATGGGCAGTATGGGCGTTACGGCGTCGAGGAGTAGGCCGAACGTTTCCGCGGCGGCGGCGAGGACGGGGCCCAGCTCGCCGACGATCGGCACCAGGGCCTCGCCGAGTGCCGCGATGAACTTCTCAAGCGGCGGGCCGAGCGACGCGAGCGCGGGGCCCAGCGCGTCGGCCAGACCGGTGACAACCGGTACCAGGGCCTTGGCGACTGCGGCGAGGACGGGCCCGCCGGCCTCGGCGAGCGTGCCGAGCAATTCGCCCAGCGCGGGCAGGATGTCGCCTACCGCGCCGAGCAGGCCGCCGAGTCCTTCGGCGGCGCCCCCGGCGCCGGACGAGACGCCCTCGAAAAACCCGCCGATGCCCTCGCCGACCGAACCGAGGCCGGCCGACAGGGCGTCGATCACGGGGCCCGCAGCCTCGACGGCGGACACCAAGCCGGGCATGGCGCCCTTGGCCAACGCGCCGATCCCGTCGACCAGCGGCTCGACCAGCGGGGCGACGCCCTCGAACAGGGCGCCGATCTGCGGGGCGAGGTCGTCGAAGATCCCCTGTAGCTGTCCGGCCGCGTTCGTGAACGGCTCGACCAGGGGCTCGGCGAGTTCCGCCATGCGCCCCTTGACGTGCTCGCCCAGGTCGGTAAAGGCGCCCTTTACCTGCTCGTTCTCGGCGAGGACTTTCGCGCCGAGGCCGATCACGGCGAGCGGCACGGCGGCGAGGGCGCCCGCGGCGCCGAGGGCGCCGGCGGACAGGAGCTTGGTACTCGTCGCCGCGACGCCGAGCAGGGGAGCGACGCCGGCCAGTCCGCGGCCGGCTTCCTCGGCGCCCCCGCCGACGCCGT
>NZ_JBFBJT010000184.1:0-12519 GCF_040686175.1 Streptomyces sp. NPDC086077
CTCACTACTGCTCCTGGGTTTCTTAGGAGTTGTGGTCCAGGCCGAGCAGGCCCTGCCACTACTGCTCTGGGAGGTTGGGGCTCAGCCCTCGACCGTGACGCCCATGGAACGCGCGGTACCGGCGATGATCTTCGCGGCGGCGTCCAGGTCGTTGGCGTTGAGGTCGGGCATCTTGGTGGTGGCGATCTCGCGGACCTGCGCCTGGGTGATCTTGGCGACCTTGGTCTTGTGCGGCTCGCCGGAGCCCTTCTCGATACCCGCGGCCTTGAGGATCATCTTGGCGGCCGGCGGCGTCTTGGTCACGAAGGTGAACGAGCGGTCCTCGTAGACCGTGATCTCCACCGGGATGACCCAGCCACGCTGCGACTCGGTCGCGGCGTTGTAGGCCTTGCAGAACTCCATGATGTTGACGCCGTGCTGACCCAGCGCGGGGCCGACCGGCGGGGCCGGGTTGGCGGCACCGGCCTGGATCTGGAGCTTGATGAGCCCCGTGACCTTCTTCTTCTTGGGAGGCATAGCTCTCCGGGTCCTTTCGATTCGGGTCTACCGTCCACCGAGTCGCGTCTCGGCAGAAGGCATACCGCACAACGATAACGGGTATAGATGCGCGGCTAAAAACCGTGCAGGTCAGACAGGCTCCGAGAGCCCACCTGACCTGCGCGGAAGCGGTATGTCCAGAGGGTCAGTTCTTCTGGATCTGGTCGAAGGAGAGCTCGACCGGCGTCTCCCGGCCGAAGATCTCCACCAGGCCCTTGACCTTCTTGGAGTCGGGGTTGATCTCGTTGATCGTCGCCTGCAGCGTGGCGAACGGGCCGTCGGTGACGGTGACCGAGTCGCCCACCTCGAAGTCCAGCACCTGGACCTCGACCTTGCGCTGCGGCGCCGGCTTGCCCTCGGCCTCGGCGGCCTCGCGGGCGGCCTTCTCCTCCGCCTCCGGGGCGAGCATCTTGACGATCTCGTCCAGGGTCAGCGGGTACGGGTCGTAGGCGTTGCCGACGAAGCCGGTGACACCGGGGGTGTTGCGGACGACGCCCCAGGACTCGTTCGTCAGGTCCATGCGGACCAGGACGTAGCCCGGGAGCTTGTTCTGCTTGATGGTCTTCCGGTCGCCGTTCTTGATCTGGACGACCTCTTCCTGCGGCACCTCGGCCTGGAAGATGTAGTCCTCGACGTTCAGCGAGACGGCGCGCTGCTCCAGGTTGGTCTTCACGCGGTTCTCGTAGCCGGCGTAGGTGTGGATCACGTACCACTCGCCCGGCAGGGTCCGCAGTTCCTGACGGAGCTTCTCGACGGGGTCGAGCTCGGACTCGGGCTCGTCGGCGAGCTCGTCCTCCACGTGCACGGCGGCTTCCTCGGCGGGCTCACCCGCGGCGGCGTCGGCAGCCTCGGCCTGGTCCAGGTCCTCGTCCGCACCCTCGACGATGTCGAGCTCGTCTTCCACGGACTCGACCGGCTCGATGGCGTCGTCGTTCACGTTCGGGTCAGACACGGTGGCTGCTTCTTCCTGGATACAGAGGGGTGGAACACGCGAAAGGGGCGCCGGGTCCCGGCGCCCTTCGCTCTTGGCTCAGCCGAAGACGTACTTCGCGGCATGGTCGAGCCCATAGTCAATCACGGTGACCAGTCCGATCATGACGACAACGAAGATGATCACGACAGTCGTGTATCGCGTCAGCTGCGTGCGGGAGGGCCAGACGACCTTGCGGAGCTCGGCGACGATCTGCCGATAGAAGAGGGCGAGGCGCTTCAGCGGGCCCTTCTTGGCACGCTTGCCACCCTTGCGGGTCTTCTTCTCCGGTGCCTCATCCTGAGCATCAGGCGTGTCGATGGAGCCCACGGCGTCCGTCATTCGTCCTCACCTGATCCCGGGTCGTGGCCGTGCCGCGCCCGGTTTGAGCCGCACGGCGGTGCAATGCTGTACGTACCTGCGCACACATCCTGGCGGTGTGTGTAGCAGGGCCGGAGGGACTTGAACCCCCAACCGCCGGTTTTGGAGACCGGTGCTCTACCAATTGAGCTACGACCCTTTGTGTGTCCCCCAACGTACCGCATCCAACCGGATGCTCGGTGTGCACCGGTCGAGCGCGGGCTCGGTGGAGGCCAACGAGGTGAGAGTGTACGTGGTCCTGGGCCGGGCGTCGAACAGAAATGGCCCGTGCGCCCCGCGCTCCCGGCAGATCATCGCCACCCGGCACGCGGCCCGGCCGAAGATCGCCGAGGCCACCCGATGTATCCGGACTGTTGTTCAACGGTTTGCCCCGGGCTGTTCAGTCCGTGAAACCTGTGTGCCGGGCCGGTTTCCGGTCTGAAACGATGGACTCATGAGCGCTGCAACCCCACCCACCGAGCGCCGGGTCTCGGCCCGCATCGGCGCGATCTCCGAGTCCGCCACCCTCGCCGTGGACGCCAAGGCCAAGGCCCTGAAGGCCGCCGGGCGTCCGGTGATCGGATTCGGCGCCGGCGAGCCCGACTTCCCGACCCCCGACTACATCGTCGAGGCCGCGATCGAGGCCTGCAAGAACCCCAAGTTCCACCGCTACACGCCGGCCGGCGGCCTGCCCGAGCTGAAGGCCGCGATCGCCGCGAAGACGCTGCGTGACTCCGGCTACGAGGTCGACGCGTCCCAGGTCCTGGTCACCAACGGCGGCAAGCAGGCCATCTACGAGGCGTTCGCCGCGATCCTCGACCCGGGCGACGAGGTCATCGTCCCCGCCCCGTACTGGACGACGTACCCCGAGTCGATCCGGCTGGCCGGCGGTGTCCCGGTCGAGGTCGTCGCCGACGAGACCACCGACTACCGGGTCAGCGTGGAGCAGCTGGAGGCCGCCCGCACGGAGCGGACGAAGGTCGTCCTCTTCGTCTCCCCGTCCAACCCGACCGGCGCGGTCTACTCCGAGTCCGAGACGGAGGCCATCGGCCGCTGGGCCGTCGAGCACGGCCTGTGGGTGCTCACCGACGAGATCTACGAGCACCTGGTCTACGGCGACGCCTCGGCCGTCTCGATGCCGGCCGTCATGCCCGAGCTGCGCGACAAGTGCATCGTGGTCAACGGCGTCGCGAAGACGTACGCCATGACCGGCTGGCGGGTGGGCTGGATCATCGGCCCGAAGGACGTCGTGAAGGCCGCGACCAATCTCCAGTCGCACGCCACGTCCAACGTCTCGAACGTCGCCCAGGTGGCCGCCCTGGCCGCCGTCTCCGGCGACCTGTCCGCCGTCGAGACGATGCGCGACGCCTTCGACCGCCGCCGCCGCACGATCGTCCGGATGCTCAACGAGATCGACGGCGTGCTCTGCCCCGAGCCCGAGGGCGCGTTCTACGCGTACCCGTCGGTGAAGGCCCTGATCGGCAAGGAGATCCGCGGCAAGCGCCCGAAGGACACGGTCGAGCTGGCCGCGCTGATCCTGGAGGAGGCCGAGGTCGCGGTCGTCCCGGGTGAGGCCTTCGGCACGCCGGGCTACCTGCGGCTGTCGTACGCCCTGGGTGACGAGGACCTCGTCGAGGGCGTGAGCCGCATCCAGAAGCTGCTGGCGGAGGCGCGCGACTGACGTTCCACGACGTCGTCGTGACGCCCACGCGCGCGTGACGGGCCGTTTCCCGCAGGGGAGACGGCCCGTTCTTTCGTGTTTTCGTGCGAGCAAGACCACTAACGGGGAAAGCGCTGGAGGGACGAGCAAGCCGTACGGCAGGATCCTGGAATGGAACGTGTACGTGATGTCTCCGACCTCCCGAAGGCCCATCTGCACCTGCACTTCACCGGCTCCATGCGGCCGGGCACCCTGCTGGAGCTGGCCGACAAGTACGGCGTCCGGCTGCCCGACGCGCTGACCGACGCCCTGGTCGGCGGAGAACCGCCGAGACTGCGCGCGACGGACGAACGGGGCTGGTTCCGCTTCCAGCGCCTGTACGACGCCGCGCGCTCGTGCCTGAGGCAGCCCGAGGACATCCAGCGGCTGGTGCGGGAGGCCGCCGAGGAGGACGTGAGAGACGGCTCGGGCTGGCTGGAGATCCAGGTCGACCCGACCTCGTACGCGCCGCGCCTGGGCGGTCTCATCCCGGCGCTGGAGATCATCCTGGACGCGGTGGAGGCTGCCATGCGGGAGACCGGGATCGGGATGCGCGTCCTGGTCGCCGCGAACCGGATGAAGCATCCGCTGGAAGCCCGCACGCTGGCCCGTCTCGCCGTCCGCTACACCGCCCGGGGCGTGGTCGGCTTCGGGCTCTCCAACGACGAGCGGCGCGGCATGGCCCGCGACTTCGACCGTGCCTTCGCCATCGCCCGTGAGGGCGGTCTCCTGTCGGCCCCGCACGGCGGCGAGCTGACCGGCCCCGCCTCGGTCCGCGACTGCCTGGACGACCTGCACGCCGACCGGGTGGGCCACGGAGTGCGCGCGGCGGAGGACCCACGCCTGCTGAAGCGCCTGGCCGACCGCGGCGTCACCTGCGAGGTGTGCCCGGCGTCGAACGTCGCCCTCGGCGTCTACGAGAAGCCCGAGGACGTCCCCCTGCGCAAGCTGTTCGAGGCCGGCGTCCCGCTGGCGCTGGGCGCCGACGACCCGCTCCTGTTCGGCTCGCGGCTCGCGGCCCAGTACGAGATCGCCCGCGAACACCACGGCTTCACGGACGCGGAACTGGCCGAGCTGGCCCGCCAGTCGGTGCGGGCGTCGGCGGCACCGGAGGAGACGAAGAAGCAGCTCCTGGCGGGCGTCGACACCTGGCTCACCTCGGACGTGCCCGCCGCCGTCAGAGGCTGACGCCCACCGTCACCGGCTCGTTGACCAGGGTGATCCCGAAGGCCTCACGCACCCCGGCGACGACCTCGCGGGCCAGCGCCAGCAGGTCCTCCGTGGTCGCCTCGCCGCGGTTGGTGAGGGCGAGGGTGTGCTTGGTTGAGATCCGGGCCGGACCGGTGCCGTACCCCTTGGGGAAGCCCGCCTTGTCGATCAGCCAGGCGGCGGAGGTCTTGGTGTGCCCGTCCCCGGCCGGATACGCCGGCGGCTCCACGTCCTCGCCGAGGCGCTCCCGCACGCGCGCGTGGAACGCGGCGAGCTGGGCGTCCGTGAGGATCGGGTTGGTGAAGAAGGACCCGGCGGACCAGGTGTCGTGGTCCTCGGGGTCGAGCACCATGCCCTTCCCGGCGCGCAGCTTCAGCACCGCGTCGCGGGCGTCGCCGAGCGGGACCCGGTCCCCTGGCCGGACCCCCAGCGCGCGGGCCGTCTCGGCGTAGCGGAGGGGTCCCGACAGCCCGCCCGCGTCCTCCAGCCCGAAGCGGGCGCGCAGGACGACGTACCGCTCGGGGTCGGCCTTGAAGCGGCTGTGGCGGTAGGAGAACCCGCACTCGGCGTTCGTCAGGGTGACCGTCTCACCGGCCGTGCGGTCGTAGGCGATCACCTCGGTGATGGTGGAGGAGACCTCCTGGCCGTACGCCCCCACGTTCTGGATCGGGGTCGCGCCGGCCGACCCGGGGATCCCGGCCAGACACTCGACACCGGCGAGCCCGGCCTCCACGGTGCGTGCGACGGCGTCCGTCCACACCTCACCGGCGGCCAGCTCCAGCCGCGTACCGGACAGCTCGAAGCCACGGGTGGCGATGCGCAGGGCCGTCCCGTCGAAGCCCTTGTCCCCGACGACCAGGTTCGACCCGCCTCCGACTACGAGCAGCGGCGTCCCGGTGGCATCGGCCTCCCGCACGACCTCGACGACTTCGGCGTCGGTCGTCGCGGTCACCAGCCGGGTCGCGGGACCGCCCAGCCGGAACGTGGTCAACGGGGCGAGGGGAGCGTCGTGGAGTACCTGCACGCGCCCAAGACTACGAGACGGCACCGACACGACCGACAGGCGCGCGTCGCCCCCGGCTCCGGTGACCGGGCACGCGCGCGGGGGCGCTGCCGCGGCGCCCCGGGATGACCAGGGCGGCGACCCTCGCGAGGGCCACCACCCCGGCGCCCACCATGATCGCCGGCCGCAGCCCGTCCACGGACGTCTGCGCGGTCTCGTACCCGCCCCGCGCCGCGAAGATCGAGGACATAACCGCGATGCCGAGCGCGCCACCCACCTCGCGCAGGGCGTTGTTGGCGCCGGAGACGATCCCCTGCTCCTCGGGTGTCACGCTGCACATCACCAGGGCGGACGCCGGGGCGAAGAACAGGGCCATGCCGATGCCGCTGAGGATCAGGCCGGGCAGCTGGGCGGCGTAGGAGGCGTCGGCCGTGATCACGGACGCGAGGTAGCCGAGCCCGGCGGCCTGCAGGAAGAGCCCGGCGGCCACGACCGGCCGTCCACCGACGCGGTCGGAGAGGATCCCGGCGATCGGCGCGACCAGCATCGGCATCCCGGTCCACGGCAGCATCCGCAGCCCCGCCTCGGTCGGCGAGTACCCGAGCACGCCCTGCATGTACTGGCGCGCCGAGGGAGTCAGGGGCAGCTTGGGGGTACGGGGCGGCTCGGGGCACGGAACGGGCTGCATGAGTAAGGGGCGCCCGCCAATGGCGAACGCCCCTTACTCCCGCTGGGTTCAGGCCAGTCGGACGACTGCCCGGGACATGCCCAGCACCTTCTGGCCGGCGCTGGTCGCCGTGAGGTCCACGCGGACCGTGTGGTCGTCGAGCTTGGCGGCCACCTTGCCGCTGACCTCGATCATGGCTCCCTGGTCGTCGTTCGGGACGACGACGGGCTTGGTGAAACGGACGCCGTACTCGACGACCGCGCCCGGGTCGCCGGTCCAGTCGGTGACCACGCGGATCGCCTCGGCCATGGTGAACATGCCGTGCGCGATGACGTCCGGCAGGCCCACCTCCTTGGCGAACTTCTCGTTCCAGTGGATCGGGTTGAAGTCCCCGGAGGCGCCCGCGTACCGCACGAGTGTGGCACGGGTCACGGGGAAGGTCTGCGCGGGCAGTTCGGTGCCGACCTCGACGTCGGCGTACGCGATCTGGGCGGTCATCTGCTCACGCCTCCTCGGCCGCGCGGGCCACCAGCTTGGTCCAGGCGGTCACGACGTGCTCCCCGGCCTCGTCGTGCACCTCCCCGCGGACGTCCAGGATGTCGTTGCCGGCCATGGACTTGATGGCCTCGATGGTCGAGGTGACCGAGAGCCGGTCACCGGCGCGCACCGGGCGGCTGTAGGCGAACTTCTGGTCGCCGTGCACCACCCGGCTGTAGTCCAGGCCTAGCTTCGGGTCGGCGACGACCTCCCCCGCGGCCTTGAAAGTGATCGCGAACACGAAGGTGGGCGGGGCGATCACGTCGGGGTGGCCGAGGGCCTTGGCGGCATCCGGGTCCGTGTAGGCCGGGTTGGCGTCTCCCACCGCCTCCGCGAACTCACGGATCTTCTCCCGTCCCACCTCATAGGGGTCGGTGGGCGGGTAGGTCCGCCCCACGAAGGACTGGTCGAGCGCCATGGCTCGGTACCTCCTGGTTTCTGCTCTGGTCGACCGGTGAACGACGGCTCCTCGAGGGGCCGTGCTGCGTGAGCACCGCGCCGGTCAACCGTATAAAAGGCCGCCGAAGCCGATGGCGCTCGGTGGCCACGCCGGCCGAAAGGGTGACCGAGAAAAGCCACGAGACCGCCCCCCTGAACAGCGGGGACGGCCTCGTTTGATGAGTCCTGCGAGATGTACTGGCCTGCGTCAGCGCGTTTCGCGGTGCGCGGTGTGCGCGTTGCAACGCGGGCAGTGCTTCTTCATCTCAAGACGATCCGGGTTGTTACGCCGGTTCTTCTTGGTGATGTAGTTCCGCTCCTTGCACTCCACGCAGGCCAGCGTGATCTTCGGGCGGACGTCGGTGGCAGCCACGTGAGTGCTCCTTGACGAACGGGTAGGTTAATTCAACGCAAGAAAGAGTAGCCGATCGAAGGACCGACCCCGCAATCGGCTACTGTCAGTAGCGGTGACCGGACTTGAACCGGTGACACAGCGATTATGAGCCGCTTGCTCTACCGACTGAGCTACACCGCTGTGATGCGATCGGAGCCCGCCTGACGGCGGGAACCTCACACACCAGAGCCCCAAAACGGAATCGAACCGTTGACCTTCTCCTTACCATGGAGACGCTCTGCCGACTGAGCTATTGGGGCGAGCGATGAAGACATTACACGCTCGGCCGCCGTTCACCCAAATCCGTTTCTCCGCCCTTGTCGGGCCCCCGTCGCGCGCCTCCCAGCTGCCCCAAAAGCCCCTGCGCAGGCGTCCTCCGCGGGCGGACCACACCGGTACGACTATTGCGCTCCTCCGCGCCACGGGCCGGAGGCCGCCATAGGCTCGACTCACTCTGCGTGATCTTGCGTCATGACGCGGCGGGTACGTCATGAGCCCCGTCCGGACCCCGAGCCCTGATCCCAGGCCCTGCCCCGAGCCCCGATCCCGAGCCCTGGAGCGCGATGCCCGACAGCCAGCCGCAGCCGCCCCCTTCGTCGCCGTTCCCGCCGGGCTCGGGACAGGGCGACGGGAACTCCCTGCTGTTGTGCGGCGCGCGGCTGACCGACGGCCGTACGGTGGACGTCCGGCTGGGCGGCGGGCGTATCGAGGCGGTCGGCACGACCGGCAGCCTCGGTGGCTCCCGCGGCGGCGCCGGCGGTGGCGGTGGCACCAGCGGGGGAGGTGGTGGCGGCCGGGTAGACCTCAGCGGCTACCTCCTCCTGCCGGCTCCGGTCGAAGCCCACGCCCACGCCGACACGGCCCTGTCCGCCGACGGTGAGGGCCCGGTCTCGTACGACCCCCAGGACGTCCAGCGCCGGGCGACCGAGGCGACGCTGCTGCAACTCGGGCACGGGGCGACCGCGCTGCGGGCGCAGGTACGGGTCGGTGACGTCCCTGGGCTGGGCGCGCTGACCGCCGTACTGCGGGCGCGGCGGTCGCTGCGCGGGCTCGCGGAACTGACGACGGTGGCGATGCCGCGCCTGCTCACCGGGGTGGCCGGGGCGGACGGGCTCGCCATACTGCGGGACGCGGTGAAGATGGGCGCCTCCGTGGTGGGCGGCTGCCCCGATCTCGACCCCGATCCGACGGGCTATGTGGAGGCCGTACTGGAGGTCGCCTCCGAACAGGGCTGCCCCGTCGACCTGCACACCGACGCGACCGACCCGGCCCGCCTCGCCCGTCTCGCCGCGATGGCCGGCGGTCTGCGCCCCGGCGTGACGATCGGGCCCTGCGGCGGCCTGGGCGACCTGCCCACCGACGTGGCGTCCCGCACTGCCGACCAGTTGGCGGCGGCGGGCGTGACCGTGGTGTGCCTGCCGCAGGGCGGCTGCGCGGGCTCCGACCGGCGCGGAACGGCTCCGGTACGGCTGCTGCGCTCCGCCGGCGTACGTCTCGCCGCCGGCAGCGGGGCCCTCCGGGACACCTCGAACCCCGTGGGCCGCGGCGATCCCCTGGAGGCCGCGTACCTCCTGGCCTCCCACCACGGTCTGCGCCCCGAGGACGCCTACGACGCGGTCAGCACCGCGGCCCGCGCCGCCCTGGGCCTTCCGGAGGTGCGCGTGGAGGCGGGTTTCCCGGCCGAACTGCTCGCCGTCCGCGGCGACCGGCTGTCCGGTGCCCTGTCGCTGGCGTACAGCCGGATCGTGGTGCACCGGGGGCGCGTGGTGGCACGGACGAGCGCGGTACGCGAGTACTGCAACTCGGCCGTGTCGGCGGAGCTGGGGTTGCCCCGGCAGGGGCGGGGAGAGGTGTCGTAGAGCACGGCCCGGGACACCGCCCGTCGCGTACGGCGAATGCCGCCGTTCGGGCGTACGGTCGGAAGCATGCGCATTGTCATCGCTGGAGGTCATGGACAGATCGCGCTGCGGCTGGAGCGTCTGCTCGCCGCGCGCGGTGACGAGGCCGCGGGCATCATCCGCCGCGCCGAACAGGGCGACGATCTGAGGGAGGCGGGCGCCGAACCGGTCCTGCTGGACCTGGAGTCGGCCACCGTCGAGCAGGTCGCGGCGCATCTGCAGGGCGCCGACGCGGCGGTGTTCGCGGCGGGCGCCGGTCCCGGCAGCGGTGTGGAGCGCAAGGACACGGTGGACAAGGCGGCGGCGGTGCTGTTCGCGGACGCGGCGGTCCGGGCCGGCGTACGGCGCTTCCTGATCGTCTCCTCGATGGGCGCCGACCCGAACCACCCGGGCGACGAGGTCTTCGACGTCTACCTGCGCGCCAAGGGGGAGGCCGACGCGCACGTCAGCCGCCAGCAGGCGCTGGACTGGACGATCCTGCGTCCCGGCCAGCTGACGAACGACGCCGGCACCGGCCTCGTCCGCCTGGAGGCGCAGACCGGTCGCGGCCCGATCCCGCGCGACGACGTGGCCGCCGCACTGGTCGAGCTGCTCGAAACCCCCGCCACGGCGGGCCTGACCCTGGAGCTGATCAGTGGCTCGACTCCGGTCTCGGTTGCCGTGAAGTCGGTGGCCGGTAACTGAGTTCGGACGGCCCTTGGACTTGCGTCCTCGCGTCGGGCGGCCACACGGGTCTCAGAAGAGCGGCAGTTGTCCGGGGAACTCCGGCACGACGTGTCCGTCCAAGGACGGTTGCACCGCTCCCAGTTGGGCCTGGCGACGCGACCCGGGGCACGAGACGAGCCGACCGCTCTCTCGGGCACCGGGAGGGTCGTGCCGGGCGAAGCGCCCCGCGACGACGGCGATCTCACGACGGCACTCGGGGCAGGTCCTGCGGCGGGAGGAGCGGAAGCTCATGGGGCCAGTGTGCCCGAACACCCCTTCGCACCCAGCACCCGGACACGCACAGACCCGTGCAGGGAGACCAACGGCCCCGAGTATGCAAGCGGCCTGAGCCGCCGTAAGTCAGTCAGTCAGTCCGGCGCCTGCGGCGGCGGCGGCGCCACTGCCCGCCCGGCTTCCACGGCCCGCAGGTCCTTCTTCCCGGCTTTGCCCTGCTCGGCGAGTGCCGCGTCCGAAAGCGCGACCCGGGCCCGGTCGACGTCCGCGTACACCCCTTGCAGTACGAGGAGTTCGGCACTCCGAACGGGAACGGTGGGGTCCTGTCCGCCCAGAGCTGTCAGTTCCAGGCAGACACGGGCCTGGCTGAGCAGCGCCGCGCAGAACGCGAACGGCGCCATGATCGTCATAGGACCACCGATCAGGGCCCCCTGGGTGACGACCCGGCGCTTGCCCCGGCTGAGCAGCAGGTCCTGCAGTTCGGCCATGGTGGCGTCGGGGTGCGCCGCGCGCGTCATGGTCACCGAGCGTGCGGCGGCCGGGCCCATGTGACGGACGGCGTAGGACGCGAGGGTCTCAGGCAGCCGCTGCGGGTCCGCGACCGCCGCCTTCAGCACGGATCGCGTGAGGGCGGCGTCCTGGAGCGTGTCCGTGTCGTCGTCGGGAGTGGGGTGCGGCACGGGTCATCCCACCCCACGGTCGCGGCGCAGCCGCCTTACGGCGCCGAGAGGGCGGCGAGCACGGAGCATGACGAGAGGTCCGGGAGACGGCAAAGGCGACATAATCCGTATCTAGCACAAGTGGGGCGAGCGGACGGTCGGGGTGATGGCCATCCCGCTCTCCCTCTGCCGCCGGGACCAAGCATCCTGGCTCCGTGGGCTGCGGTAGCGGGCGGACACGTCCGCTCAGATACTGGAGACCCGCCCTGAGGAGATCCTCATGGTTGACCACGCGGCCATGGAGCGTTGCTGGACGGCCCACACGGACGGCGAGTTCGTGAATCTGGACCTGCAGGCCACCATGAGCACGATGACCGACCATCCGACCGTGCTCCATGTGCCCACCGCCATGGGCGCCAGCGGACGACGCGAGGTCTCCGACTTCTACTCCCGCTGGTTCATCGGCCACAACCCCGCCGACTTCGCTCTGCGGTCGGTCTCCCGCACCGTCGGGGACGATCGGGTCGTCGACGAGCTGATCGCCTCCTTCACCCACGACATCGAGGTCCCCTGGATCCTGCCGGGCGTGAGGCCGACCGGCCGGGCGGTACAGATCCCCGTCGTGGCGATCGTCGCCTTCCGCGACGGCGCCATCGACAGCGAGCACATCTACTGGGACCAGGCGGCCGTCCTGGCCCAGACCGGTCTGATCGATCCCGCCCTCGCGGCGCGGTTGCCGCTCCTACCGGACCAGGCCGCCGCCATGGACACCGGAACCAGGTTCAACGAGCTGGCCCTGCGTTCGGACTGAAGCGGCGTTCGGCCACGCACGAGAAACCCCCTCCGACCTGCCGTTACGGCTGATCGAAGGGGGTTTTCCCCAGTGTGGCGGCGCCAGGATTCGAACCTGGGAAGGCTGAGCCGGCAGATTTACAGCGGGCCCAGTCCGGTCCTTCCCACCTGCGGATTTCCGTGGAGAAGTCTCCGCCGGGGGACGCCTGGGGGAGCAAGCGCCCTGACGGCTGCTTCAACGTGCCATCCCAAATCACCACTCACGTGCCACGCGGCTCGTGCAACGTCGACGGGAACACCACCCGGCCCGCCTTGGAGGCGACCACTGCTTCCCCCTTAGGCGCCTCCGCTTCCGAGAGTGCCTTCCAGGCGGCGAGGGTGAGTCGGCTGAGCCCCGGTATCCGCTGCGAATGGATC
>NZ_JBFBJT010000185.1:0-4458 GCF_040686175.1 Streptomyces sp. NPDC086077
CCGGCCAATACGCGCGGTGAATATGCCAGGAGACTGGCCGGAAAGACATGGTGACAGTGATTCAAGAGTGAAGATACTCGAACGTACAGGGACTGTTTCACCGCACAGGAGCCGCACCGAAAGCGGGGCATCACCGCTGGCGGGCAACGCGACGGGGGAGGCGAACGTGCACGACGAATTCCTGTGCCATGTAACGGCGTACGGCACCTGCGGCGGCCGGCGAATCGGCGTACCTCTGGGCACCTACCGGGCACCCACTCTGGCCCTCGCGCTGTGGTGGCTGCGCGATCGCGCCAACTGGATCGCGGAGCGGCTCGATCCCCAACCCGGTGACGCCCCGTATCCGCCGAACGCGCTGATCCCGGTCGGCGCCGGCGTGGCCGACGTGCCGTCGGTGCTGCGCGCCTGGTGTGCCGACGCGGGCCAGCAGGAGCTGATCGCCGACCAGTTGGCCGCCGGGCGACTGGTCAGGATCGCCACCTGCGACGACACCACGGAGTACGAGCTGCTGGCCGAGTCCGTCGACGCCCTGCGGATGCAGCGCACCATCCCGGCTCTTGTCGTTCCCGTCGCCTGACACGTGCCATCGCCGGCTGCCGGGCATCCGGGGCTGGACCGCCGACGCACCGTCCACTGTGATGACGCTGTCATGACAATATGCTCGGGATGGTGACCGTGCGCGCAGCCCTCGTCAGGGCCGCACTGGCCGCCGTAGTCCTTCTGCTGCCCCTGGTTGGTGCAAGCCCCCGAGCCGCCGCAGGGCCCGAGGCCGCCGCCTCACCCGAGGCCGCCGCCAACTGGACGGCGCCCCTTGTGCTGCCGCGAGCTGGTCTAGGCGCGGTTGCCGGGGCCGGGCCGGGGCGTCGGGTCCCGGCGCCGTACCGCCCTGGCCAGCAGGGCGCCGAGGACGCCGGTCACCAGCCCCCACAGCAGGGCGAGCCCCAGCGCGCCCCAGACGCGCGGACGCAGGAACAGCTCCCCGGCGAGATCGCCGCCCAGGTCGCCGATGCCGAGGACGGACAGGCCGTAGGACGCCGAGACGCGGCCGACCAGGCAGATCATGAGCACGGTGAGCGCCAGCGCGACGGCCATGCGCACGGCGTGCTGCCAGAGCGGCACCCCGGCCGGTGAGCGCGCCGCCGTCAGGAACGCGGCCGCGAGCACCAGCACCGCCGCCGCGACCACCAGCCACCACACCCGGCCGTCGTGTTCGGACAGGGTGCCGACGTTCAGGGCCTGGACGTCCTCGGAGCGCAGCACCTGGTCGAGCACATGCGGCATCGGCAGGCTGAACGGCCCCTCCACCCGGCCCTCCCATGTGGCGCCCAGGCCGAGGGTGAGCCCGAGCCACGCCAGGTTCGGCAGGCCGAGCAGCAGCGTCGCGAAGGTCTCGGCGGGATGCCCACGGGTGCCCGCGGCGACCAGACCGATGATCAGGCCGAGAAGAACATAAACGAGGAGCAGGGCGACCATCGCGTACGCGGCCTGCTGCGCCGGCTGCCGCAGGCGCAGCAGGCGGCCCCGCAGCGGAGTACCACGTGAGACCAGCACGGTCAGCACCAGCACACCCGCCAGCCACAGCAGGCCGAAGAACAGGGAGAGCGGCACGTCCGTCGCGAAGCCGACCTCCGGCGTGAGACCGAACAGATCGCCGATGTCGCCGATCGCGCCCTCGCCGAGCGAGATCCGGAACGTCTGCCGGGCCCCGAGGGCGAGACCGAGCAGCCCCAGCAGCCACAGCACCGCCACCTTGGCGGCCCACGCGCCCAGCTCCCGGGCACCCGCCGGTGCCCGGTGCCGCAGTGGCCTCAGGAAGCCCGCGGCGATCACCAGGGCGCCGACCAGCGTCACGGACAGCGGGATCACGGTCAGCCCCGCCGTCGTCTCGGCGAGGCCTCCGGCATCTCCGGAGAACTCGACGGCACCTCCCACGGAGGTGACGACGGTCGCCGCGACCACCCGGGGAAACGCCCCGTCGGGCAGATCGGCCGCCCCTGCCGCCCACAGCCCCAGCGCGGCGGTGACCCCCATGGCGACCAGCCCGGCCAGCACCACGGCCACGGCCGGCACCCAGCCGGGACGGCCCAGTGCCTGACCGGAGGGGGTTCGCGCGCTCACCCCGCCACGCTAAGCAGCGCAGGCGCCGGGCGCGCGCCGGGAGGTCCGTCCGCGTGCGCGATCGAGGGTGGAACCGCCCAAACTGCCAGAAATGTCAGCCCTTTCGGTGGGTCAACGGGAGTGGGGAGCGTTCGTCCTCCGCGTACACGCCCCCCTAAATCACCCGCAAACGCTCCGGCAGTGTGACCTCTCCGGCACTATGGACTGTGGCGCCCGGCTCGGGGTACGAGGACTGGTGCAGCAGCGTCCGGCATGGCCGGCTTCGGAGAGAGACACGCATGATCGAGCACGGGGACGGGGCCGTCGTACCGACTGGTTTCGACGTGCCCGTGGAGCCACTACGGCGGGCGGCGCACTACACGGGCGAGCCGGGATGCATCGCCGAGGCGCGCTCCCTGGCCGCACACTTTCTCGGACAGCTCAGGACCGAGTGGTGCGCCGAGATCGACGACCGCGTCGAGGGAGCGGTGCTCCTCGTGGTGAGCGAACTGGTCACCAACGCGGACCGGCACAGCAACGGGCCGTACATCCTGGAGCTGGAGGGAACGGACAGCGCGCTGGTGGTGTCCGTGTACGACAGCAGCGCCGCCCTGCCCAGGCGGTTCCCGCGCGACCCGGCCCGCGTCGGCCGGCACGGTCTGGAGATCGTGCACGCGCTGGCGGCCGAGGTGACGGTCGAGCGGGTTCCGGTGGGCAAGCGGGTACGGGCGCTGGTGCCGCTGGACGACACGGACTGAGCCCCTGACGCGTGACAGGGACTCACCTCCGGGTCCATCTCCTGTGCGTCGGTCGGATCCGGCCGCGGGGGGCCCTCCCCGTCAGGCGCAGCCCAGTTCCCCGAGCATGCCCCGGCGCAGCCGCACGATGATCCGCTTGAGCAGTCGCGACACGTGCATCTGGGAGCAGCCGAGCCGCTCGCCGATCTCGGCCTGCGTGGCCTCCTCGACGAACCTCAGATGCAGGATCTGCCGGTCACGTTCGTCCAGTTCGGCCATCAGCGGGGCGAGCGACTGAAAGTCCTCGACGAGCCGCAGTCCGTGTTCCTCGACGCCGATGAAGTCGGCGAGGACGGACTCGCCGTTCTCGGGGCCGTCACCGGTGAGGGCGGCGTCCAGGGAGGCCGAGTTGTAGCCGTTGGCGGCGATCTGGGCCTCGATCACCTCGTGCTCGGAGATGTTCATCAGCGTGGCGAGTTCGGCCACCGTGGGGTCCCGGTCCAGGCGGCTGGCCAGTTCCTCGCGGGCCTTGGCCAGTTCGACGCGGAGTTCCTGAAGACGGCGGGGCACGTGCACGGCCCAGGTGGTGTCACGGAAGAACCGCTTGATCTCACCGACGATGTAGGGCAGCGCGAACGACGTGAACTCGACCTCGCGGGACAGCTCGAACCGGTCGATGGCCTTGATCAGGCCGATCATCCCCGTCTGGACGATGTCCTCCATGTCGTCGCCGCGGTTGCGGAACCGGCCGGCGGCGAACCGTACCAACGACATGTTCATCTCGATAAGGGTGTTACGCGCGTACTGGTATTCGTGCGTGCCTTCCTCGAGCTCGGTCAGGCGCGCGAAGAACTGGCGGGACAGCTCACGGGCATCGCGTGGAGCCACGGTGCGGGGGTCCACGACTTCCGGCGTTGACCCCTCACCCGTCCTGGCCACGGGGCTGTCCTTGACGGCCTGTGCCTCCGACCCGGTCACGGCGGTGTCCATTACCTCTCCCACGAAAGTCATGGTGCGACGTCTGCCTCTTCGGCTTCTGTTGTCCTCGGTGGTACCCGTTGTCATGCCCCGGTGAGTATCCGGAACCTGACGACGTACACCTGCGTGTACCCGGGCTTTCCCCGCGCATGCCCCCGATCTGGGTGATGGCCCGAACGCGGCACGCCGGCCCGGGATTCGGGAGGCGCAGAGCGCTTCGTGGGAGTCCGCTCGCTCGTGCGACCGCCGTGCGGAGCGGGTCAACTCCTCCCTCTGGGACCGGTCTTCCCGATCCGGGTAGTTTCGTCCGATTCCACGGAGAGCGGAACGCCGTGGGCTTCCCCTGACGGGCCACGTACCTAGGCTGAAGTGGTGACCAACCAAGCGCCGAAGAAGCAGACGACGCCGAACGAGGCCCGTGTCATCCCGCTGCGCCCGCAGCCGACGCGAACCGAGGGCGCCCGCCCCGCCGTCGGTGTGCGGCCCGGAGGGCCGGAGCGGCCGGAAGGCAAGGAGCCGCTCTGGCGTGACCTCGTCGGTGAAGTGCTGCGGCGGGAGCGGCTGGCGCAGCAGCGGACGTTGAAGGACGTCGCCGACGCCGCCCGGATCTCGATGCCGTATCTGTCGGAGGTGGAGCGCGGCCGCA
>NZ_JBFBJT010000185.1:4558-12254 GCF_040686175.1 Streptomyces sp. NPDC086077
GCGGGAGCGGCTGGCGCAGCAGCGGACGTTGAAGGACGTCGCCGACGCCGCCCGGATCTCGATGCCGTATCTGTCGGAGGTGGAGCGCGGCCGCAAGGAGGCCTCCTCGGAGGTGCTCGCGGCCGCCGCCCGCGCCCTTGGGCTCGGCCTGGGCGATCTGCTGGCGCGGGTGCACGGTGACCTCACCCGGCACACGCACGCGCGCGGCCGTGCCACGTCCACCGCGCCCCACAACGGCCTCTGCCTGGCCGCCTGACGCCGTCCCGGCGCCTCAGACCCTCACGAGGCGCCGGCTCAGCACCTCGTCGGCCAGCCCGTACGCCACCGCCTCCTGCGCGGTGAACACCTTGTCGCGGTCCATGTCGGCGCGCAGGGTCGCGAGGTCGTGGTGGGTGTGCCGGGCCAGCACCTCCTCGACCTGGGAGCGGATCCGCACCATCTCCTTGGCCTGCAGGGCGAGATCCGTCACCGTGCCCTGCCGTCCGCCGCTGGCCGGCTGCCCGAGCAGCACCCGGGCGTGCTCCAGCACGAACCGCCGCCCCGGGTCCCCGCCGGCCAGCAGCACGGCCGCCGTGGAGGCCGCCTGCCCGACGCAGAACGTCGAGATCGGCGCCTGCACGAACGTCATCGTGTCGTAGATCGCCATCAGCGAGGTGAACGATCCGCCGGGGGAGTTGATGTAGATCGCGATCTCGTTCTCCGGCGCCGCCGACTCCAGGTGCAGCAACTGCGCGATGACGACGTTGGCCACGCCGTCGTCGATCTCGGTGCCGAGGAAGACGATCCGCTCCGACAGCAGTCGGCTGAACACGTCGTAGGACCGCTCGCCCTGCGGGGTGCGCTCGACCACGTTCGGGATCGTGTACGTCCCCATGACTACAGCCCCGTCCGTCGCCGTGCGTCCGCCGGGCGGATGTCGGTGAACGACTCCAGGACCCGGTCCACGATGCCGTACTCCCTGGCCTGCTCGGCCGTGAACCAGCGGTCCCGGTCGCCGTCGCGCGAGATGGTCTCCGGGTTCTGCCCGGTGTGCTCCGCGGTGATCCGCTCGATGGTCCGCTTGGTGAACTCCAAGTTGTCCGCCTGGATCTCGATGTCGGCGGTGGTGCCGCCGATACCGGCCGACGGCTGATGCATCATGATCCGCGCGTTCGGGAGCGCGAACCGCTTGCCGGACGTGCCCACGCCGAGCAGGAACTGCCCCATGCTGGCGGCGAACCCCATCGCGAGCGTGGAGACGTCGTTGGGGATCATCCGCATGGTGTCGTAGATGGCGAGCCCCGCGTGCACCGAGCCGCCGGGGCTGTTGATGAACAGGCTGATGTCGGTGCGCGGATCCTCCGCCGACAGGATCAGCAGCTGGGTGCAGACCCGGTTGGCGGAGACCTCGTCGACCTGGGTGCCCAGCAGCACTATCCGCTGCCCCAGCAACTGGGCGGCCAGATGGTCGTCGAACCGGGTGGGCGGGGTGTCGCCCTCCTCGGCGTGGGGCGGCAACAGGGCGGTGCTTGGAGACATGCGCGCTCCTCGGGTCGTGGGAGTGGAAGCGGGTGGTGCGTCATCCACTCTCGGGCCGGGACCCCGCCCGTGGCGGCTTTCTCTGCCCGCGGCAGATTCGCCCAGGGCAGAGGCGTGCGGAGACGGAGGCGTGCGGAACGCGCCCGCGCCGTCGGCTGCCCCGGCGGCGCGGCGGACCGTGCCTCATCCGCCCGGCATCTCCCGTACGTGCCGGAAGAACGCCCGGACGTCGTCCACCATCAGGTCCGGCTCCTCCATCGCCGCGAAGTGCCCGCCTCGGTCGAACGTCGTCCAGCGCACGATGTTGTCGGTACGCATCGCCCTGTGGCGCAGCGGGATCTGGATCTCGGCCGGGAACAGGGCGACGGCGGTCGGCGCGGTCGACGGCTCCCGCGGCTCGGCCTTGCGCATGCCGTCGTGCGCGTGCGCCCGCTCGTAGTAGATACGGGCCGACGAACCGGCCGTCCCGGTCAGCCAGTACAGCATCACATTGGTGAGCAGCAGGTCCCGGTCGACGGCCTCCTCCGGCAGCTCCCGCGAGTCCGTCCACTCCCGGAACTTCTCGACGATCCAGGCGAGTTGGCCGACAGGCGAATCGGTCAGCCCGTACGACAGGGTCTGCGGCCGGGTGGACTGCAGCGCGGCGTACCCCGTGCCCTCGCGCGACCACACGCTCCAGCGGCGCCACGACGCGAGCGCCTGCTCGCGCTCCTCGGCGCTCAGCCCCGCCAGCTCCTCACCGGTCGGCTCGGTCGCCGCCTGCGCGCCGGGCAGCAGGTTGAGGTGGACGCCGATCACCCGGCCGGGATGGGCGCGGCCCAGCTCGCGGGAGATCGCCGAGCCCCAGTCACCACCCTGCGCCCCGAACCGCTCGTAGCCGAGCCGGCTCATCAGCTCGGCCCACGCGTCGGCGACCCGGCCCGCCTCCCAGCCGGTGTCCCGCGTCGGCCCGGACAGCCCGTAGCCGGGGACGCTCGGCAGCACGACGTGGAACGCGTCGGCCGGATCCCCGCCGTGCGCGGCCGGGTCGGTCAACGGCCCCACCACGTCCGAGAACTCCACGATCGAGCCCGGCCAGCCGTGCGTCACGATCAGCGGCGTCGCGTCCGGCTCGGGGGAGCGGACGTGTGCGAAGTGGACGTTCGTCCCGTCGATCGTGGTGGTGAACTGCGGCCACTCGTTGAGCCGCGCCTCGGCCGCGCGCCAGTCGTAGGTGTGCCGCCAGTACCGGGCGAGCTCGCGCAGATAGTCGCCGGGCACGCCGTACGCCCAGCCGACGCCGGGCAGTTCCTCGGGCCACCGGGTGCGGTCCAGGCGGTCGTGGAGGTCGTCGAGGTCGCTCTGCGGGATGTCGAGGCGGAAGGGCCGGATGCCGTCGGCGGGCGAGGACGTGGTCATGGTCGCGATGCTAGTTCCGCCGGCCGCCGCGGCCCTCGGAAAGAAGGCCGGACGCGACCGATGAGTTACGCCGCCCCCGCCGGTCGGTACAGGTGACCGCGTTCCCCGCACAGGAGGTGCCCATGGCCGCCGACGGATTCACCACATGTCTCTGGTTCGAGGACCAGGCCGAGGAAGCAGCCCATTTCTACGTCTCGGTCTTCAAGAACTCCAGCATCGGTTCGCTCGCCCGTTACGGCGAGGGCGCCTTCCAGCCCGCCGGGTCGGTGATGACCGTGGAGTTCACGGCCAACGGCCAGAAGTTCGTCGCGCTCAACGGCGGACCGCAGTTCTCGTTCAGCGAGGCGATCTCCTTCCAGATCTCCTGCGCGGACCAGGCGGAGGTCGACCACTACTGGGCCAAGCTCACCGAGAACGGCGGCGAGCCCGGACCCTGCGGCTGGCTGAAGGACAAGTACGGCCTCTCCTGGCAGGTCGTCCCGGAGGGACTGACGGAGCTGATCACCGACCCGGACCCGCAGAAGGCCGCCCGCGCCACCAAGGCCATGATGTCCATGGGCAAGCTCGACATCGCCGCCTTGCACACGGCCCACGCGGGCGAGTGACCTTCATGCCGGGGGAGGGACCCGCCGGCGCGACGGCGGGCCCCCTGCGGGAGGAGGCGCGCGCTCACCCCCGCTCGGCCAGGGTCTCCTTGATCACATGCCGTGAGTTCGCGGCGAGCGGCGGATTGGTCTCCCAGTAGTACGGCAGCTGGATCAGCGAGATCGACAACGCCCAGCCCCGCCCGCGCGCCCACTCGGCGTCGTCCGCGTCCACCTGCCGGCGGAAGGTCTCCCGCGCCCCTGCCGGCAGCAGGTTCCACGCCACGATCAGATCGACAGCGGGATCCCCCACCCCCGCGAGCCCGAAGTCGATCACACCGCTCAGCCGCCCTCCGCGGACCAGCACGTTCCCGGGGGAGAGGTCCCCGTGCGCCCACACGGGCGGGCCCGTGTACCGCGGTGCCCGCAGGGCCTCCTCCCACAGCGCGGTCACGGCGTCGGTGTCCACCCGGCCCACCAACTGCCCGACGGCCGTCCGCGTCGGCTCGTCCCGGGAGGCCAGCGGCACGCCCCGGGGGTTGGGCGGACCGTCCCCGGCGTCGACCCGGCGCAGCGCGGCGACGAACTCCGCCAGGTCCCCGGCCAGTCGCTCCGGCTCGTCGAGCGCCCCGGCGACGGGATTGCGTCCCTCCAGCCACTGGTACACCGACCAGGGAAACGGGAACCCCGCACCGGGCTCGCCCCGTCCGGCCGGCCGGGGTGTCTCCACCGGCAGGCACGGCCCCAGTTCGGGCAGCCAGGTCAGCTCGTGCCGTACGTCCCCGACGGCCCCGGGACGGCGTGGCAGCCGCACCACCAGCTCGTCGCCCAGCCGGAACATCGCGTTCTCGGTGCCGGACGACTCCAGCCGGCGCAGCGGCAGCCCCGCCCACTGCGGGAACTGGCCGGCGATCAGCCGCCGGACCAGGGGTACGTCCAGGTCGACCTCGTCCGCATGCATCCTGACGGCACACATGACGGCCATCCCACCGGAACAACCGGGACCGTGTCGACCCATTTCCAGGGCCGGCGGCCGCCGGACGACGGGCGTGACGGCCGGACGACGAGACGTCAGCGGGACCGGACCGCTTCCCCGACCACCCGCGTGATCTCCCGCGCGATCCGCAGGACACCCGGCGAGCGCACCGGGCACGGCTTCGGGGTGGAGGTCGTGGGCGCCAGACAGAAGTGCAGGTAGTCGTCGTCACGGTGGAGGGCGGTGCGGTCGGCGCCGGGCCCGGTGCAGTAGTCGGGATGGGCACGCTCGTAGGCGGTGCAGGGCAGGTACTGGGTCCAGGAGTAGCGGGCGCCGGGGGCGCTCACCGCCCGGCCCGCGTCGGCGACCAGGTCACCGGTGGCCGCGGCCCGCTCCTCGTACACGGCGTTCACGCGCCGGACCCGGTCGGGCGTGATCGGGTCCGGGCCCTGCAGCACCCAGACGATGCGCGGCCGCCGGTCGCGGCCGGCCGCGTCGATCTGCTCGGCCAGACGCCGCGCGTCGTCGGCGTACCGCTCCAGATAGCGGCCGCGCGCGGCGCCGTACGTGATGCCGTCCATGCACGGCGTGTAACCCCAGGCGTTGCCCCAGAACTGCAGGACCACGAAGTCCGGCCGCACCGACCGCACCAGGGCCGCCGCCTTGTCCGCGTCCGGCACCAGGGAACGTTCGCCGGTGCCCTCCAGGTAGTCGCACAACGTGGTGCCGGAGTAGGGGGCGCTCGTGTACTGCGCCCGCACGTCCCGGCGGAGTTCCCGGCCGAGCACCTCATGGTTCTCCGTCGCCAGCGAGTCCCCGATATACAGCACGGCCGGCGCCTTCACGGGGACGCGCGGCGCACGCTCCTGGGAGGTGCTCGGCGCCTCGGGCACGGAAGGCGCGGGCGGTGCCGCCTGCGGTCCGGACGCGGGATCCCCGCAGGCACCGAGCAGCACGGCACCGGCCAGCAGTACCCCCGACACCCACCGTCCGCCCATACGGCAACTCCCGCCCCGCCACCGACAAGGCCACCCAGGCAAGCACAGCCAGGCGGCAGGGGGAAGACACGCGCCGGACAGCGGAGCCGCACCGCCCACGTGTCCGGTCCCGGTCCCCGGTCACGAAGCCGCGCACCCCGCCCCGTCCCCGGCCACCACATGACCCGGAACTCCCCCCGGCCGGTGCACGGGCAGCTCTCCCTCGGTGACGTGCAGGTCGGCGCGGCACACCCCGCACGCCCGCACCCGCACGAGCAACTCGTCCTCGCCGGGCGCCGGCACCGGCCTGTCCACCAGCCGCAGGCCGCCCGCCTCGACCGGGCCCGGCGCCGTCACCGACCACGCCCGCATCGTCTTGTCCACCACCGTCATGACGCGCCCCCGCTTCCCCGTCAGAGCCGCCGCGGCCACCGTCTCCGCCCCCGCCACCGAGATCCCCTTCCAGTCTGGGACGCGAGCGCGCGTCCGGCGCGCAGGCGGCCTTCCCGATGACTAGCGTGAGGAACGGGACAACCCCACCGAACCGGAAGGGCCGCAGCCATGGCTGGAAAACCCGAGGGAACCCCTGTCTGGGCCGACGCGATGTTCAGTGACGTCGAAGGGGCGAAGACCTTCTACGCCGACGTCCTCGGCTGGACCTTCGACGAGGCGTCGTCGGAGTTCGGCAACTACACGCAGGCGTACTCCAGCGGCAAGGCGGTCGCCGCCGTCGTACCACCGATGCCCGGCCAGGAGGGCCAGTCGCAGTGGTGTCTGTACTTCTCGTCGCCGGACGCGGCCGCGACGGCCGGCCGGATCCGGGAGAACGGCGGCCAGGTGCTGATGGACCCGATGCAGGTCGACGACTTCGGCAGCATGTGCCTGGCCAGGGACCCGAGCGGGGTCGTCTTCGGGGTGTGGCAGCCGGGCACGCACGAGGGGTTCGAGGCCCCCATGGACCAGCCGGGCGCCTACTGCTGGGCGGAGGTCTTCACCCGTGAACCCGAGAAGTCGGACACCTTCTTCTCCTCCGTCTTCCCGTACACGGCGCAGCAGATGGAGGACGACGGGGTCGACTTCCGGATCTTCAACCTGGAGGGCGCCCCCGTCCTGGGCCGGATGAAGATGACCGACGAGTTCCCGCCCGAGGTGCCGCACTACATCAACGTCTACTTCGCCGTCGCCGACTGCGACGAGGCCGTCGCCCGGGCCACCAGGCTCGGTGGCGTGCTGCGGTTCGGGCCGACGGACAGCCCGTTCGGCCGGTTCGCCGCCCTCAGCGATCCGCAGGGCGCGAACTTCTCGGTGATCGACACCACGACGACCGTGGGGGAGATGCCGGACCTGGATGACGTGTCCTGAGCGGATCCGTGATCAGGGGCCCGGGCCGCTCATGGCATGATCGGACGCATGCGTGAACGAGTGGTGGCCGCGTGCGACGGGGCTTCTAAGGGGAACCCCGGACCGGCGGGCTGGGCCTGGGTCGTCGCCGACGAGGGCGAGACCCCCACGCGCTGGGAAGCGGGGCCGCTGGGAAAGGCCACCAACAACGTCGCCGAACTGACCGCTCTGGAGCGCCTGCTGACGGCGACGGACCCGGACGTACCGCTGGAGATCCGGATGGACTCCCAGTACGCCATGAAGGCCGTCACCACCTGGCTGCCCGGCTGGAAGCGCAACGGCTGGAAGACCTCCGGGGGCAAGCCGGTCGCGAACCAGGACCTCGTCGTGCGTATCGACGCACTCCTCGACGGACGTGCCGTCGAGTTCCGCTACGTCCCCGCCCACCAGGTCGACGGCGACCCGCTGAACGACTTCGCCGACCGCGCCGCCAGCCAGGCCGCCACCGCGCAGGAGCCCGCGGGCACCGGGCTCGGCTCACCGGAGCCGCCGGCCTCGCCGGACGCTCCACCGACCGCCGCGCGCCGCAGGCCGTCGACGGCCAAGGCGGCACGCAAGGGCGGCGGTTCCGCCCGCACGATCAAGGCGAAGTTCCCCGGCCGCTGTGTGTGCGGCCGCCCCTACGCGGCCGGCGACCAGATCGCCAAGAACGCCCAGGGCTGGGGCCACCCGGAGTGCCGGACCGCGGACTCCGCGTAACACCCCCGGAACGCCGCGATGCGCGGCTCCGCAAGGGAGTCGCGCAACGCGCCGGGAACACACCGACAGTCAGTGGCCGCCCCCGCCCCCACCCCCGCCCTGACCGCCGCCGCCCCCCCCCGGGCCACCCCCCCCACCCGGAC
>NZ_JBFBJT010000186.1:0-12176 GCF_040686175.1 Streptomyces sp. NPDC086077
CTCGACACCTCGAAGCGTGAAGAACGGCCGTCCTGCTGTCCCGGGAATGAACCAAGATCAGCGGGTCAGGTGAACGGTCGGGGTTAAACGCCAAGGTAAGAAGCTGTTGATGAACCGTGCGGGGCGACTGCGGTTCGAACGCATCCCGAGGATGGGTGATCGCGTCGGTGGTGGCGCATAGAGACAGGGCCCCTTGGTAGCTCGGTAGCTGTCGAAGGCAAACCGAGGTGCAGGAGGCCCTGTTGCCGTTGTTGTACGTGGAACCGGCGGTGGAGTCCAACTCCTCGGCGCGCTCGTGTGACTGTCTCGCGCACCGTTCGGCAATGCCGCCGACCACCCGGTGCGGGTGCGCCGGTATCCGTCGGATCTGACGGACGCCGAGTGGGCGGTGGTGCGCACGGCTCTGCCGGTGCGCCTGACTGGAAGGCCGCGGTGGCCGCCCGGAGGGGTATTGCCACCGGGAGATGCTGGATGCGGTGTTCTATCTGGTCGACAACGGCATCAAGTGGCGGGCGATGCCCGCAGGTTTCCCGGCGTGGGACCAGGTGTATGCCTTCTTCCGCCGTTGGCGCGACGGCGCGTTGGTCACCGAGTTGCACCGCCGGCTGCGCGGCCGGGTCCGCGAACGGGCCGGGCGGAACCGCCGGAGCCGCGGCAGTCCCAGACGCAGCCCTTCGCAGCGATGACCGTGCCGTTCGCCGGGCATTGTCACAGGCGCGGGCTAGTGTGCTGCGGGACACACACGTAGCCCCGACCTGGGAGAAGGCTCGGATGGCCAAGTTGATCTACATGTTCAATGTGTCCCTGGACGGCTACATCGCCGACGCGGACGGCAATTTCGACTGGGCGGTGCCGGACGAGGAGTACTACTCCTTCATCAACGACGTGCTGCGGCCGGTCGGGACCTACCTGTACGGGCGCCGGCTGTACGACATGATGGCTGTCTGGGAGACCGACCCGTCCATCGCGGGCCAGTCGCCCGGGGCGCGGGAGTTCGCGGAGATCTGGCAGGCGGCCGACAAGGTCGTGTACTCCAGGACGCTGGAGTCGGCCTCCACCACCCGGACCCGGATCGGACGGGACTTCGACCCCGAGGCGGTTCGGCGGCTGAAGGCATCTTCCGAACGTGACCTCACCGTCGGCGGGGCCGCCCTCGCCGCCCACGCGATCGCCGCAGGGCTGGTGGACGAGTACCACCTGTTCGTCGGCCCCGCCGTGCTGGGCGGCGGCAAGCCCTTCCTCCCCGACGGGGCCCGGCTCCGCTTCGAGCTCCTGGACGAACGCCGGCTCACCAGCGGTGTGGTCTACCTCCGCTACCACACCCAGCCGTGAGCACCCGGTGCCGCCGGGCCGGGGCAGATCGGATGCGCCGGGGTGCTCAGCCGGTCTGCCCCTGGAGGACCTGGCGGGCGATTCTCAGCTGCCTGTTCCGCAGCGCGGTGCGGTCCTTGAGCACGTCGGGGTGATCGTCGAGCCAGCGCTGCTGCATCACGGCGAGTCTGGCGTAGGCGGTGCGCAGGTATCCGGTGTCCTGCTTGCAGTGGACGTCCGCCTTGGTTGCGGGGTGGGTGCGGATGTCCGCGTCGGGCGGCAAGGCTCTGATCAGGTCGAGGGGGTCTTTGGCCTGGACGCGGTTGGTGAGCATGCACTGCCGCCAGTTCTCGTTCGCCTTGCGGAAGAGGGAGTCGTGCTTGAGCCACTTGAACGCTGTCTGCTCCCCTTCGTTGAGCCGCATCCGCAACTCCGTCCACCGCACCCGGCCGTCGCCCAGCATGTGCTTCTCCGCCTCGGCCTGGCAGCCGCTCGCCGGCATGGTCACCTTGAGCAGCTTGCCCTTGACGGAAATCTCGTTTCCGGGTTTGCCGTAGAGGGCGCGGTTGAAGGCCTCTCCTTGCGGCTGCTCCGGTGGCGCCTGCGTCTGGCTGTCCGCCCCGATCTCTTCGAGGGTCTCGAGACCGAACGGAGTTGGGCGGGACACCGCCGCGTCACCCGCCTTCGCCACGGGAGCGGGCTTGAGGGTGAATCCGCGCTCGGCCATGCAGGCGACGAGGACCTGTTGCTGGGCGGTCGCGATCTGTTCGCCGCTCTGGGTCCAGGCGTAGAGCTGGGTGTAGATCGGCGGACGCAAGCCTTGTTCGGCCAGTGCGGCCGGGGACAGCGGACGATGGGGCCGGGGTTCGGGGTTTTGGGCCCTCGCGTCGGCAAGCGCCCAGATCGTTGCGCCCACAGTGGCGGTCAGGACGCAGGCGGCGATGTGCCGGCGAGTGCCGTGGAAGCTCAGTGCCATGTGAATCCTGTCGAGGTCCGGAACGTGCGGGCCCGGATTGCGCCGGGCCCGCTGTTCACCGAGGTCAGAAGCAGTCGGTCGACGTCCGGCCCGGGAGCGTCAGCCGGCTGGCCCGGTCCCGGAGGCCGGAGGGCAGCGGATCGCCGCTCTGCGTGCCCGCCTGGTCGACGGTGGAGGCGGAGTTGACGTAGTGACCGGGGTTCAGGCAGAACAGGAAGCCCGTTGCGTTGGTGTTGTCCCAGTAGTGGCTCTCGTAGTTCCCGGTGCTTGAATTGCTGGCCGAGTAGACGTTGTTGTTGACCGGGCTGTTGTAACCGGTCCCACTCACGTTGTATTCGTCGAAGGTGTCGTTCGAGAAGTCCGGGTCGGAGTTGAAGAAGGACTGCCGTGCGGAGCTGATGTCGGTGTAGAAGACGCAGTGGTAGCCGGAGGCGCAGTTGGGGCCGGCGGCCGAGGGGGACGCGCCGACCAGTCCGAGCGTGGCGGTCATGGCGGCCACTCCTGCGACTGCCGCGAGCTTTGTACGCATGTGCTGTCCTGCCTTCCCAGTGGTCCGCTGATGGGTGTTCTGATCGCTTCCCGAGCTGAACCCGAGCTTCACGCTGTGTCCTTTCGCGTTCTGTACGACTCCGACGTCATCTCCACGGCGAGGGGTGCCTGTTGGACTGGTCGGCGTCGTTCTGGATGGGCGCACCCGTTCCTTCCTTGATCGGAGGGGCCCAGGAGCCGGTGGGCCCGGTACGGGAAGCGATCGTTGTGAGACGCGGTATAGGACCCGTATAAGTCCTGATGGGGATGCGTGCGACAGGTGATCGGGCGTGGCTTCGGCCGGCTGCGCATCGCGGATCTTTGGGGCATGCGGCCAGGAGGTGCCGGCCCGGGAGGCCGCACCAGGCGGCAGTCCGCTGATCCACGTCAGTGCGGCGTCATGCGTGGGTCGGGCGGGCCGGCGCCGGTCTGCGTCGGAGGGCTGGTGTACCTTCGGGCCGCCAGCGTTGATCCGTGCAGCCTTGGGGGGCGGCCGAATGGAGTTGGGGATTCTGGGGGATCTGGCAGTCCGTCGCGGGGGCTTGCCGGTCGACATCGGATCGCCCAAGGTGCGTCTGCTGCTCGCGGTCCTGCTGAGCAGGCCCGACCGGCCCGTGCCTTCGGAGCTCCTGATGACCGCACTGTGGGGCGAGCGACCGCCGCGCTCGGCGCGTAAGAACCTGCAGCTGTACGTCCATCTACTGCGCAAGGCCCTGGGCCCGGAGCGCATCGAACGGCAGGGCGACGGCTATCGCGTGGTGGCGGGTGATGCGCTGGACGCCACGCGGTTCGAACGGCTGGCCCTGCAGGCGGAGGAGGCCCTGCGACAGGGTGAGACAGCGAGTGCGCAGGAGTTGCACGGTGAGGCGCTGCGGTGCTGGAACGGGCCTGCGTTCGCGGAGTTCCTGGATACCGAAGCCGTCGCGACCCGGGCGGCCCGGCTGGAGGAGCTGCGTCTTGCCGTGCATGAGCGGTGGGCCGATTGCGGTCTGGCCCTCGGCAGGCATGCCGAGGTGGTCGTGGAGCTGACGGAGCTGCTGCCCCGGCATCCCTTTCGGGAGTCGCTCCGCGGCCAGCTCATGACGGCCCTGTATCGCTCGGGCAGGCAGGCCGAGGCGTTCGAGCTCTACCGGCGGACCCATGCGCTGTACGGGACCGAACTGGGCGTCGAGCCCGGCCCGGGTCTGCAGCGCCTGCACCAGGCGATGCTCCGCGGCGATGAGGGCCTCATGCCCTCTCCGGTCCCCGTCGCGGCACTGGTGCCGGTCGGGGCCAACCCCTACCGGGGCCTGCCGGCGTTCACCTCCTCGGATCACGACCGGTTCTTCGGCCGCGACCGGCTGTGCGGGCTGCTGTGGGAGCGCTTGGAACGCTTCCCCGTGGTCGTCGTGTTCGGCGCGTCGGGATCGGGGAAGACCTCGCTGCTGGCGGCGGGCCTACTGGGCCGGATCCGGCGGGATACGACCGCTCGGTGGCAGCCGGTCATGATGACGCCGACCGACCAGCCGGTGAAACAGCTGGCGGCCGCGCTCGCCGAGCACGACCGGCCCGCCGGTCAGGTGCTGCTGGTGGTCGATCAGTTCGAGGAATTGTTCACCGTGTGCTCCGATCCCACGGTACGGGAGGAATTCGTCGCCGGGCTGTTAGCGGCGTCCCAAGCCGGAACGAAGGTCGTGCTCAGTGTCCGTGCGGACTTCTTCGTCCAGATGACCGGGCTGAGCGAGCTGGCGCCGGCGCTGATGAGCGAGGCGCAGCTGCTGGTCGGTCCGCCGTCGGCCGCGGAACTGCGAGAGCTGATCGTCCGGCCGGCGGATCTTGAGGGCTGCTCGGTCGACGCCGATCTGCTGGCCACCGTGGTGGCGGAGGCCTCCGGCGCTGCCGCCGCACTCCCGTTGGTGTCCCACGCGCTGCGGGAGACCTGGCGCAACCGGGCCGGCCGCACCCTGACCCTCGCGGCGTACCAGGCAGGGGGCGGGATGCACGGTGCGATCGCCCAGACCGCCGAGCACGTCTACGCCGAGCTCGAACCCGCCGAGCAGGACCTGGTGCGCCGGCTCATGCAGCGGTTGATCAGCCTGGACGAGGACGGGGTGCGGGACAGTCGGCGGCGGGTCCCGCAAACCGAACTCGACGGGATGGGCCCGGCCGCGGCGGTCGCGGATGTGGTCGACGAGCTGGTGGCGGCGCGCCTGGTGGTCGTGGACGAGGATCGGGTGGAGATCGCCCATGAGGCGCTCATCGTGGCGTGGCCCAGGCTGCGGGCCTGGCTGAGCGAGGACCGCCGGCGCCTGGTCGTACGGCAGCGGCTCACCGCCGCGGCCCGAGTCTGGCAGCAGTCGGGGCGGGACGCCGGAGGGCTCTATCGGGGCTCCGGGCTGGCCGAGGCGCGCCCGCACCGCTCGGAGCTGAACCTTCTGGAGCGTGAGTTCCTCGACGCCAGCGAGGAGCTGGCCGAGTCCGAACTCGCTGCGGCGCGGCGCCGGGTCCGCCGGCTGAGGGTCCTGGCGATGGTGCTGGCGGTGCTGCTGGCGGCGACCGTGACCGGGGGCGGTGCCGCCTGGCAGCAGCGGCAGGTGGCACAGCGCGAGCACCTGACCGTCCTGGCCCATCAGGCCGCGCTCACGTCGCGCTCGCTGGTCGCCACCGACCCGGACGTCGCCCGGTCCCTCGCCCTGGCCGCCTATCGGCTGCATCCCGACGCCGACACCCTGGGCGCGGTGATCAGTACGTCGGCGTCCGCGCAGCCCAGCGTCGTACTCAACACGAACGGGCCCGCGTCGTTCGGCCTGGCCCTGTCCCCTCACGGCTCGTTGGTGGCCGCGGCCACCAGCGACGGCACCGTGGAGTTGTGGGATCCGAAACGACGCACGAGGCTGGCCTCCTTCACCGAGCATGTCGTCAAGCCACTCCCCCAGGGGTTCTTCGCGCTGAGGGTGGCCTTCAACGCCGACGGTACCCGGCTGGCGTCCCTGGCCCGGTTGAACAATCCGAAGCAGCCGACCGGAGGCTCGGTCGTCGTGCGGGAGGTCCGGTCGAGGAAGGTGCTGTTCAAGCAGGTCGTGTCCGGCGACCTCAGCAACGGTCTGGCCTTCAGCGCCGACGGCACGGTCGTGGCCTACGGCACGGGCGAGGGCACACGGGTAGCCACGCTGGGCGGTGGCAAGGCCGTGTTCCTGCCCACCGGTATGCCCGCGGCACTCAGCCTGGCCGGCGACCAGCGCTCGCTCGCCGTCACCCGTACCGATGGGACGGTGGCCGTCTGGGACATCGAAACCGGTCGCCGTCGCTTCGAGCTGAACACCGAAGGCGCCCAGGTGGCCCGGTTCGGCTCCACATCCGATGTCCTGGCCACGGCCTCCGAAGAACACGGCATCAGGTTCTGGCGGCTGACCGGCCGCTCGGCCCGCCAGTTCGCCGACCTCCCGGTGCAGACGGCCTTCCCCTGGATGATCTCCGCTCCGGTCGGTGATCGGATCGCGATCGCCGACGAAGAGGGCATGATCTCGATCTGGGACTACCGGCGCCGCGAGCAGATCGCCCGCCATGCCGACCGCTACCGCTCGGAGACCATGGCTCTGGACCTGGCACCGGACGCGAGCACGGTGGTCTCGGGCGGCCTGGGACGCACCATCGTGGTGCGCCGGACGGCCCTTCCCTTCAGCGGTCACGGCGGCGCCGTGAACGACGTGGACGTCAGCCCCGACGGCCGGCTCGTCGCCTCCGCCGGCGACGACAGGTCCGTACGGATCTGGAATGCCTCCGGTGCTGCCGAACGGCTGCTGGGCGGACACTCCGACCATGTCAAGGCAGTCGCGTTCAACCCGGACGCCACGGTGCTGGCGGCCGTGACGCGCGACCACACCCTGACTCTGTGGAACCCGTCGACCGGGCGGCGCTACACCACCATCGCCTTCACCGGTATAGGCACCGGCACGGACGTCGCCTTCAGCCCGGACGGCAGCACGGTCACCGTGATGTCCCTGGGAGGAACGTTCCGCTGGAGGGTCAGCGACCCGGCACACCCCCGTCCACTGCCGGCGCCGCCCGGCCCGCGCACCTCGACCGCCATGGCCTACCCCGCTCGGGGCGGCCTCCTCGTCGCGAGCACACCGGCCGGCGGCATCGCCGTGTGGAGCACCGCCGACGACCGGCTGGTGAAGGCCTTCCCGGCCACGCAGGGGTCCACGCAGGACATCGCGGCCACTCCGGCGGGCGATCTGATGGCCACCGCCGGCTCGGACCACACGGTGCGCCTGTGGTCGACCCGGACAGGGAGAAGCCGGGGCTCCCTGACCGGCCACACCGCAGCGGTCGGCACGCTCGCCTTCAGCAGGGACGGACGCCTCCTCGCCTCGGCAGGTGAGGATCACACCATCGTCGTCTGGGATGTACGAACCCACCGGCGCATCGCCACCCTCACCGGCCACTCGGCAGACGTGCAGGGCTTGGCGTTCACCCCGGACGGAACCCTGCTGTCCGCGGGAGCCGACCAGCGCATCATCCACTGGCCGCTGACCGCGACCGAAGCCATCCGGCGCATCTGCCGAGCCACCGCCCCACCGCCCACCGCGGCGCAACTCGACCGCCACCTCCCCGGCCAGGACACCGGCGCGCTCTGTCCGCAGCCCTGACCCGGGCACGCCGCCGGCGCGGCGTGCTCCCCTGTAAGCGGTCCGTGCCTGGCACCACCGCCCAGGGCGGCGGGTGACCTTCGGAAATACCCGGACTATACCGACGCAGGGCACGCTCAGCGCACCGGTCGCTCCGCCGCCGGCGAGCTCACGATGAGGGCCGTACATGGCGGCCCCCACCTCGGCCCGCATCGTGACCGCCATGCGGGCGACACACCTCGACCGAACGCGGCCGTCCCGCAGCGCCCAGCCACAGCGGAAGGGCACCTGCCGTCCCATCGCCGCCCGCACACCCCGCCCCAGACACGCATGAACTCGGCATCAAAGAAGGAGACACGTTGATATCCCTCATCCGCACGCTCAGCCCAGGGCTGCTCGGCAGACTGCTCGTGGCTGTTGCCGCCCTCGTCGTCCTGCCCTGGCAGGCTGCGGCGCCGGCCGCCGCGGCGGCCCCGCCCATCGCCTTCCAACTGCCCTTCACCTGCGGCCAGCAGTGGCGGCTCGACACCTGGGCACACGCACCCGCGCTCGACATGGTCCGCGAGCCCAACCAGGTCGGCACCGAAGGAGCACCGGTGCTGGCTCCGGCCTCCGGCACGGTCCGGCAGTCCTTCTACCACTCCAACGCCGGCAACGTGATCCAGATCAACCACGGGCAGCGCTACTTCACCACATACCTGCACCTGCAGAGCCGCGATGTCAGCGTCGGCCAGACGGTGCAGCGCGGCCAGCTGATCGGCCGGGTCGGCAGGACGGGGCCTACCTCGAACAACCACCCGCACCTGCACTTCGAGCTCGCCTACGACGCCGACAACAACGGATCCGCCACCTGGGGCAACTCCACCTCCGAACGGATCCGCCCCTGGTTCAACGGCGTCGAGTACGGCCAGGCCAACGGCCAGACCTGGCGGAACGTCACCAGCAACAACTGCGGCGGCACACCAGCGCCCACCTGCAGCGGCGTCAACCTCGACTTCACTGCGTACCCCCTCATCCAGCAGGGATCCACCGGCAGTCTGGTCAAGGCGGCGCAATGCCGGCTGATCGCCGCCGGACACAATCCGGGAGAACCGGACGGCGACTTCGGGCCCAACACCGAAACGGCGACGAAGGCCTTCCAGTCCGCCCGGGGCCTCACGGCCGACGGTGACATCGGCCCCAGGACCTGGACGGCCCTGCTGTCGTACGGCTCGACACCGGCGCTGCAGAACGGGTCGACCGGCGCGGACGTCAGCCGACTGCAGCGAGC
The DNA here is from genome assembly GCF_040686175.1 of Streptomyces sp. NPDC086077. Taxonomy (NCBI): domain Bacteria; kingdom Bacillati; phylum Actinomycetota; class Actinomycetes; order Kitasatosporales; family Streptomycetaceae; genus Streptomyces; species Streptomyces sp. NPDC086077. The sequence goes on from NZ_JBFBJT010000186.1 coordinate 8,696, forward strand.
ACTGACCGCGGCACTCGGCCGCACCGTGGGCATCGACGGCGACTTCGGCCCCAACACCGAACAAGCCGTGCGCGACTACCAGACCACCCGCAGCCTCGGCGTCGACGGCGACGTCGGCCCGCAGACCTGGGCAGCCTTGCAGGCCGGACGATAACCACCCTCGTGGGCGGGGAAGCACGGCAACTCCGCCCACGACCGGCGTCGGATCGGCCGCGAGGACATCCGGTGCTTCCGAGAATCGAGGCCGGCGTCGCCGTGGTGCTGGAGGGGATCTTGCACGAGGCCATGCCGCAGAACCAAAGCCGAGGCGATCGTGCGGGCGCCGCGTCGCGCGGGGGACGGTGGTCGGGACCTGCCGCGTATCGGAGTAGCAGGCGTGCCTGAGGGCGCCCGCGGCCTCCTGGTCGCCGACGACTCCGTGGCGACCGTCGTCGCCGTCCTCGGCCTGTGGTGGTACGGCTGCGTCCCCGTGGTCATCAGCCCGATGCTCACGGACGACAAAGTCCGCTACATCGCCGAGAACTGCGCCGCCGCGATGGTGCACCTCGACGCAGCCCCCAAGCGGCAACGCGCCCTGGAGAAGCTGTTCGAGACGACAACCCAGTTCGCCGGCGCTGACGTCCGCGCCGCTCTGGCCACGGCCGAGCCCGGCCCCGCACGCCGCCCACAGGAGGCTGGGCCCCCGGCCGCGTGGAGTGCGGGGCGTGAGGCGCTCGTGCAGTACACCAAGCGCCGGAGCTCTGGGGTGGTCGGCTGGAGCTCGTCCAGGGCGCGCACCCATTGGTGGCGATAGTGCTCGGACAAGCTGACCGGGCCCGGCTTCTCCGGCGTGCAGGCGAAGACGAACTGGCGGCTGGTGCGGCCGCGGGCGTTGGTGTAGTCGAAGTGGCCCGCGTAGCGGTCGATGGTGATGGTGAGGCCGGTCTCCTCCATGATCTCGCGCGGGAGGGCGTCGATGATCGACTCGCCTGGCTCGAGCCGGCCGGAGTCTCCCAGGTGCCGCCGAGGTAGTCGTCCGGGTTACGGCGGACGACCAGGAGGCGCTCGTCGTGCACGATCAGGCCGCCGGCGACGCGGTCGAGGATTCCCTCGCGGTGGGCCTGGTCTTCGAGCTCGGCGGCGAGACCGCGCAGGGCGGCGTAGCGGGCGAGCGGGCTCATCGGGCGGTCCCCGAGGTCCTTCGGGTCGATGAACGCGAGCGCGCGACCTTCGGTGAGGGTCAGGGTGTCGGGGTCGCCGTCCCAGGCGCAGCGGAAGGCGTAGGTGAGGTGCCCGTCGTCGGCGGTGTGGGTGAACAGGTGCGAGAGGCTCACGGCGGCTTCGTCGAGGCCGACCTCTTCGTGGACCTCGCGCACGATGGTGGCGCGCGGTCCGGCATCGGCGGCCTCTGGCTTGCCGCCGTTGGGCGACCAGGTGTCCGGCCAGCAGGTTCCCGGGCTGTCGCCGCGCAGATGCATCAGGAGATGCCCGCTCCGGTTGCCGATCAGGGCCAAGGTGCCGTAGCTGTACGGCGGTTGGCGTGGCGTGATGAGCTCCAGGACGCGCTCGATGTCCTGGCGTGTGGTCGGGTGCAGCGGAGTCTGGTCGAAGCCGTCACGCCGGATGAAGGCGAGCTTGCGGCCTTCAGTGAGGATTGGCGTGTCGGGGTCGCCGTCCCAGACGCCGTGGAAGACGTGGCGGGGGTAGCCGTCGGTGTGGGTCGAGAACAGGTGCGTCAACCGGATGTTCCCCAGACCGGTTTCCTCGCGCAGCTCCCGGCACGCGGTGGCGTGCGGGTCGGGGTCGTCGGGTTCGGCGCCGCCGCTCATCGGCGCCCGGGTACCCGGCGCCCAGGTGCCCGGTTTGTCGTCGCGCAGGTGCATCAGCACCCTGGTCGCGTCTCGGTCCGTGAGCACGACGAGGGCGCAGTACGGGTCCTCGTCCGCCGGGCGGTCCTGGCGCGGCAGGCCCAGGCTCGCCAGGACCCGGGCGCGCAGGACGGGGTCGCCGAGTTCCGAGGGCGAGCGCGCCGCGCCGATGTCTTCGGCCTGCACGGTCAGGTCGACCGGTCCACGGGCGCGGAACATGTAGCGGACGTCGTAGTGCACGTCGGCGGGCTCGTTCTTGTCCGGCCGGGCGGCGATCGTGTGGACGTCGATGTGCACGGGCGTGGCGTCGCCGAACACTTCCAGTTCGGTGACTCCGGTCTCTTCGGCGATCTCACGCCGGACCGCCTGCCCGAGCGTGCGGTCCGAGTCCTCCGGGTGTCCGCCGGGCTGGATCCAGCGGCCGGAGGCAAGGTGGTGGATGAGCAGGACGTCGTCGGCGTCGTTGATGACGACGCCCGAGGTGGTGACGTGGCCGTCGAACTCCCGCCTGTCGGTCACGTTGGCTCCGGCGGCGAGACGGTCCAGGAGGGGCTGGAGCAGAGGCTGCTCGTCGGGGCGCCCGCGCAGATAGCCGGTGACGAGGTCCTGGAGGTGCGGGGCGGGAATGGTCATGGCTCTCCTGGTGACCTCGTGCGCGGCCCAGCTCCACAAGGGCGCAGCGGGGGACGGCGCGTTCGAACGTAGCGGCCCATCTGCGGGCGCGGGCACGGAACGCGAGAACAGGCCCCGTCCCGCGTGCCGGCGGCCAGGGCGTGCACCATGCGTTCGTGCTCGGACTGGCCATCGCCGATGATCAGCGAGGTCCGTGCGACGACGGTGTCCGCGTCCAGGAGCCGCACGGCGGTTTCGGCCGCCGCCTTCGCCGCCCCGTACGGCGTTACCGGGTCGGGAGGCACGTCTCGTCGTACTGGTCGTGGCGGCGGCCGGAGAAGACGGCGTCACTCGAGACGTGGACCAGGCGGATGCCGACGCGGAACTCAAGCGCGAGCTGGTGGTCGGAGTAATCGGCTTCCAAGGACGTCCCAGCGGCCTGCTCCGCCTAGCGCGGCTCGCGAAAGTCGCCGCCCTACAGCGGGAGAGCCTGCGTGTACGGGATGTAGCGATCCCCTGGGCGCGGTGCACCACCTGCGCACCGGACGACGAGCTGGAAACCGTGCTCGAAAAGCTTTCACCGGCCAGTGGCATGCCCATTGTCGTCACCGATGGGCAACAACTACTGATCTTTCCGTAAGTTCGGTGGGTGTGCTGGCCTTGCGAGTGGGGAAGGTGACGGGGGTGGAGGGCGTCGGTGTGGCGACTGCTGACCGGCCGACTGGGGTGGAGTCTGCGACGTCCGGAGCGTCGGGCTGTCGAGAGGGACGAGTCCGAGATCGCCCGCTGGATCGCGCACGAGTGGCCGCGCATCAAAAAAGGGGCCGTGAACACACGTGCCTGGATAGTGTTCCTCGACGAATCAGGTGTCTCCCTGCTGCCTCAGATCCGCCGCACCTACGCACCCCGAGGCCGGACCCCGCTGTTGCGCCACCGCACGTGGGACCTGAGCGTCGATTCCACGGTGTGCCGCGCTCATCAGCATGCGGTCGGGGCCCGGAATCAGGGTGACCTGCAGAAAA
>NZ_JBFBJT010000187.1:0-12097 GCF_040686175.1 Streptomyces sp. NPDC086077
CCGAGGAGGAGGTGGCGCTGCGGCTCGGCGAGTGGGAGTGGGTGCCGGACGGACTGGCGGCGTACCACCGCCTGGAGGCGCAACGGCGCTGAGCGTACCCCGCGAGGCGATCCGGATAGGGTCGTGCGCGTGATCGAACTCGCGCGAAACGTCCGGCTCTGGTTCGGGCCCCAGCGGATCCGGGAGGAGGGCACCACCCCCGACTACCGGTTCTCGCTGGCGAACGAGCGCACGTTCCTGGCCTGGCTGCGCACCGCGCTCGCGCTGATCGGCGGCGGGTTCGCGGTGGACCAGTTCCTGCCGGACCTCAGATGGGGCTGGCGGGTCGGGCTGGCGCTCGCCCTGCTCGGGGCGGGCGTGCTGTGCTCCCTGCGGGCGGTCGACCACTGGATGCGCTGCGAGCGCGCGATGCGCCGGGGCGAGGATCTGCCGGTGTCCCGTTTCCCGGCGCTGCTGAGCGTCGTCGTCGCGGTGGTGGCGGTGGCGATGGTGGTCTTGGTGCTCGTGGGATGGGACGGGTGAGTGCCCCCGTCGCCCCGGAGCGGGACCCCGGGCTCCAGCCGGAGCGGACCCGGCTCGCCTGGCGGCGGACGACACTCTCCGGCACGGTCGCCGCGGTGCTCGCGGCGCGCACGGCCCTGCACGGCGGCCCCTCGGCGCCCCGCATCCTCGCCTGCGCGCTGTGCTGCGCCCTCTGGCTGGGCCTCCTCCTGGTCGCCCACGCCCGCATCCGCACCCTCACGGCACCAGGCCACCCCCCGGCCCTCACCCCCCGGCACGCCACCGCGGCCACCCTGTGCACGGTGGCCCTGGCGGTCAGCGCGTCGGCGCTGATGTTCTGACCGAGCCGGTCACCGGCCCGGCCGCCACACCGACAGCCACCGCCGACGCCCGCCCCTCCGGGGAACTCGTACGCCACGAAGGCACGGATGCCCGGATATGCCCGATCCCCGTGGCAGCCTTTCGGTCGTCCACCACCCGCACCCGAAGGTGAGCGCCATGACCACCCTGCACGAGGAACACTCCGCCCACACGCACACCCACGGCCCCGCCTGCGGGCACGCCGAGGTCCCGCACGGCGACCACATCGACTACGCCCACGACGGCCACCTGCACCGCGCGCACGACGGCCACTGGGACGAGTGCGAGCCCAGCGGGCACAACGCCCACGCCGGCCACGACCATCGGCACGCCGAGGGCTGCGGCCATGCGCGGGTGCAGCACGGCGACCACGTGGACTACCTCCACGACGGCCACCGGCACGCCGAGCACGACGGGCACTGGGACGACCACTGAGACCGGGCCGCCCCCGGCCCGCAAGGAGTCCCCGGCAGCTCCCCGCCTCCCGCGCGGGGAGCTGCCGGCCTGTCGTGGCGCCGATCACGTTCGCCCGCCCCTCTGGACGGCATACCGACCGGTCGGCATCATTGGACGGGTCACGTTCACACATCCGTAGGAGCGACGATGGCTTCCGACCACCCGCCAGGCCTCGATCCCGACCGGCTGCGCGGCCTGCTCGACCGTGAGCGGCCCGGTCTGGTGCGCGGCCCGCTGACCGGCCGGCTGATCGAGGGCGGACGGTCGAACCTCACCTACGCGGTCTCCGACGGCGACTCCCGGTGGGTCGTGCGCCGGCCCCCGCTCGGTCACGTCCTGGCCACCGCTCACGACATGAGGCGCGAGCACCGGGTGATCAGCGCCCTCGGGCAGACGAAGGTTCCGGTACCGCGCACACTGCTGCTGTGCGAGGACGAGGAGGTCCTCGGGGCGCCGTTCTACGTCATGGAGTTCGTGCCCGGCACGCCGTACCGCACCACCGACCAGCTCGCCCCGCTCGGTCCCGAGCGCACCCGCGAGGTGGTCCTCTCCCTGGTGGACACCCTGGTCGAGCTGCACGCGGTGGACCCCGAGGAGGTCGGTCTCGGCGACTTCGGTCGCCCCGAGGGCTTCCTGGACCGCCAGCTGCGCCGCTGGGGCAAGCAGCTGGACGCCTCCCGCAACCGCGACCTCACCGGCATCGACGAGCTGCACGCGGCCCTCGGCCGGGCCCTGCCCACCTCCCCCGCCCCGGCCGTCGTACACGGCGACTTCCGCCTCGACAACGTCCTGGTGGGCGCCGGCGACACCATCAACGCGGTCCTGGACTGGGAGATGTCCACGCTCGGTGACCCGCTGACCGACCTGGGCCTGCTGGTGATGTACAGCATGCCGCTCGGCATGCCGAAGTCGCCGGTCTCCACCACCGCCGAGGCCCCGGGGCACCCGAGCCCGGCCGAGCTGGTCGAACGGTACGCGGCCCGCTCCGGCCGCGACGTCTCCGCGGTCGCCTGGTACACGGCGTTCGCCTGGTTCAAGCTCGCCGTGATCCTGGAGGGCATCCACTACCGCTACACCCTGGGCCAGACGGTCGGCCGCGGCTTCGACCGCATCGGCGATCTCGTTCCCGTCTTCATCGAGCACGGTCTCACCACACTGCAGAAAGGCTGACCGGCATGGACTTCGCGTTCGACGCACGCACCGAGGAACTGCGCGCCAAGCTGCTCGCCTTCATGGACGAGTACGTGTACCCGGCCGAGGCCGTGGCCGAGGAGCAGCGGGCCGCGCTCGCCTCCCCCTGGGACACCCCGGCGGTCGTCGGGGAGCTGAAGGCCGAGGCCCGCAGCCAGGGCCTGTGGAACCTCTTCCTGCCCGACGCCGAGCACGGCGCCGGTCTCACCAACCTCCAGTACGCCCCGCTGGCCGAGATCACCGGCCGCTCCCCGCACCTCGCGCCCACGGCGACGAACTGTGCCGCGCCGGACACCGGGAACATGGAGGTGCTCGCGCAGTTCGGCGACGACGCGCAGAAGAAGCAGTGGCTGGAGCCGCTGCTCGCCGGTGAGATCCGGTCGGCCTTCGCGATGACCGAGCCCGACGTGGCCTCCTCGGACGCCACCAACATCACCACACACATCGAGCGGGACGGCGACGAGTACGTCATCACCGGCCGCAAGTGGTACATCTCCGGGGCGATGAACCCGGACTGCAAGATCTTCATCGTGATGGGCAAGACCGACCCGGACGGGCCGGACATCCGCCGCCAGCAGTCCATGGTCCTGGTCCCGCGCGACACCCCGGGCGTGACGGTCAAGCGGGCGATGCAGGTCTTCGGCTACGAGGACCACTCCCACGGCGGCCACGCCGAGGTGGTCTTCGACCAGGCGCGCGTGCCGGTCTCCCACCTCGTCGGCGAGGAGGGCGGCGGCTTCGCCATCGCCCAGGCCCGGCTCGGCCCCGGCCGGATACACCACTGCATGCGGCTGATCGGCATGGCGGAGCGGGCGATCGAGCTGATGTGCAGGCGCGCGGTGTCGCGCGAGGCGTTCGGCAAGCCGCTGGCCGGGCAGGGCGTGGTGCACAACTGGATCGCGGACGCCCGGGTGGCCGTCGAGCAGATGCGCCTGCTGGTCCTGAAGACCGCCTGGATGATGGACACGGTCGGCAACAGGGGTGCCCACACCGAGATCCAGGCCATCAAGATCGCCACACCGCGCACGGTCGTCGGCATCCTCGACAAGGCGATCCAGCTGTACGGCGCGGGCGGTGTGAGCCAGGACTTCCCGCTGGCCGAGCTGTACGCCGGCGCGCGCACGCTGATGATCGCGGACGGCCCGGACGAGGTGCACCAGCGGTCGCTGGCACGGCGGGAGCTGAAGAAGTACCTGTGAGCCCGTGCGTGAGGGGCGGTTGCCCATGGCGACCGCCCCTTACCGTGCCTCGCTACGGCCGGAGTGCCCGCAGCAGCAGGTCGGCCAGGTGGTCTGCGACCTGCTGGGGGCTCATCGGCCCGTCGGGGCGGTACCAGGTCGACAGATGGTGGACGGACCCGAAGTGGTAGTCCACCACCAGGTCGGCCGGGGTCGCCGTGGAGAAGACGCCGGCCTGCTGGCCCTCCTCGATGAGCGCGCGGAAGCGCTCGTGGTAGCGCCTGCGCTCCGCGCGGACCTGCTTGTTCTTCTCCGGGCTCAGATGGTGCATCGACCTGAAGAAGATCATCGCGTCGTCGAGGTTCTCGATGGTCGTCACCACGACGTCGGCGGCGGCGTTCCGCACCCGCTTCTCGACCGGCTCGTCGGCGTCCGCGAGCGCGTCCAGGCGTTCCTGCTGGACGCGCAGCACGCGCGCGTACACCTCGTGCAGCAGATCGTCCTTCGAGCCGAAGTAGTGATACAGGGCTCCCTTGGTGACGCCCGCCGCCTCGACGATCTCCTGCACCGAGGTGCGGTCGTAGCCCTGCTCCGCGAAGAGCCGGGTGGCGGCGGCCAGCAGCCGCTGCGGCACAGGCGTCCCGTCCGTGTCCGTCGTCCTGGGCACTGCCGCCACCTGCCTTCCGTGATGTCCTACTGACTTTCCCGCGAACGAGAACGCAACTCCCGCCGGAGGATCTTCCCACTCGCCGTCTTCGGCAGGTCCGGCAGGATCTCCACCAGCCGCGGGTACTTGTAGGCGGCCAGTCTCTCCCTGCAGTACGCCGCGAGTTCGTCCGGGCCCGGTGCGGCACCCGGACGGAGGCTGATGTAGGCCTTGACAGTCTCGCCCCGGTAGCCGTCGGGCACCCCGACGACGGCGGCCTCGCGCACCGCCGGATGGGTGTGGAGCACGTCCTCGACCTCGCGCGGCCAGACCTTGAAGCCGGACGCGTTGATCATGTCCTTCTTGCGGTCGACCACGTACAGCCAGCCCTCGGCGTCCATGAACCCGATGTCCCCGGTGCGCAGTTCGCCGCCGGGGAACGTCTCATCGGTGGCGTCGGGCCGCCGCCAGTAGCCGGGCACGACCTGCGGGCCCCGTACGACGATCTCGCCCTGTTCCCCGAACGGCACCTCCGAACCCTCGTCGTCGACGATCCGCACGACGGTGTCGGGGCCGGGCACGCCCACGGCCAGCGTCCCCGAGGCCGGGTCGACGGGCGCCTCCCGGCCGGGCGGCACGGCGGCGCACGGCGCGGTGCACTCGGTGAGCCCGTAGCCGTTGCGGATGTACGGTCCGAAACCGGCCCGGAACTTCTCCACCAGCGCGGGCGGCAGCGGCGCACCGCCGGAGGAGATGATCCGGAACGACGAGAAGTGGTCGCGGGTGACGGACGGGTGGGCGGCCAGCGCCATGAAGGCGGTCGACGGCCCGACCGTGTAGTGCGGCCGGTGCTCGGCGAACGCGTCCAGCACGACGCCCGCCTCGAAGCGGTACGCCAGGACCAGCGTGCCCGCGCTGTTCAGGCACGCCCCGAGCTGGCAGACCATCCCGGTGATGTGGAAGAGCGGCGCCATCGCGAAGTACACCGGCGCCTCGGGCAGCCCCAGCCCGGTCCGCTGCCGCTCGGCGTTGTACATGATGTTGCCGTGCGTGTTGGTGGCCCCCTTGGGGGTGCCGCTGGTGCCGGAGGTGTAGCTGATCAGCGCGATGTCGTCCGGGCTCGGCAGACGACCCTCCGCCGCCTTGCCGCCCGCCCGTGCGACGGCGGTCAGGTCGTCGGTGTCGTCGGCCCGCGTGGCCCGCTCGAAGGTCAGCACCCGCGCGTCACCCCGCGTCTGGAAGTCCAGCTCGCAGGCGGTGAGCACGACCCGCACCGGCGAGCCGGCCACGGTCTCGCGCAGATACGACTCCCAGGCCCGGTCGGAGCAGATCAGCGCGGCCACCCCGCCGTCCCGCAGGACATGGCCGACCTCGCCCGACTTGTACATCGGGTTGACCGGCACGACCACCGCGCCCGCCTTCCAGGCGCCCAGCACGGCGAGCACGAAGTGCGGCGAGTTCTGCAGCAGCACGGCGACGCGGTCGCCCCGCGCCACGCCCCGCTCGGCGAGGTGCCCGGCGACGGAGTCGCTCAGCTCGTCGGCCTCGCGGTAGCTCAGCCGTCCGTCGAAGTAGGCGAGGAAGGTCCGATCCGGTGCCTCGCCGGCGACCCGGCGCAGAACGTGCACCAGTGAGTCGTCGGGGCTGACGGGCGCCCGCTGGGCCTCGTCGAGCAGCGCCAGCCAGGGCTTGGCCGCGTAGTGGGAGCGGGTCACGGGGCCGCCTCCCACTTCTGCTGGATGTGGTTCATGCTGGTCAGCCAGCGGTCCGGATGGGCGGCCCGGGCCTCGTAGTACGCGGCGACCTCGGGGTGCGGCAGGATCAGGAAGCGGTCCTCCTCGATCCCCTCGAACAGCGCGTCCGCGACGGCCGCGGGCTCGATCGCGGTCGGCACCAGCACCAGGTCACCCGCGCTGCCGGTGGCGGCGAGCATGTCGGTGCGCACGCCCTGCGGGCAGATGGCGTGCACCATCACCCCCCGGTGGCGGTAGGTGAGGGAGAGCCACTCGGCGAAGGCGTAGGCGCCGTGCTTGGTGACGCTGTAGGGGGCGGCGCCGATCATGGTGAGCAGCCCGGCGGCCGACACGGTGGACACGAATCGCCCGCTGCCACGCTCCAGCCAGTCGGGGAGCAGCGCGTGGGCGGCACGCACGTGCGCCATGACGTTGACGTCCCAGGCCAGTTGCCAGACCTCCTCGGGGGCCGCCTCGGAACCGCCGGAGCCGACCCCGGCGTTGGCGCAGTAGACGTCCACCGCACCACCGAGCGCGTCCCTGGCCTCGGCGACGATCGCGGAGGCGTCGCCGGGGACGGCGATGCCGCCGATCTCGTCGGCGACGGCCTCGGCCTTGTCCGCGTCGAGGTCGTTGACCACCACCCGGCCCCCCTCGGCGGCGAAGCGCCGGGCCAGTGCGGCCCCGATCCCGCCTCCTGCACCGGTGACGACCACTCCGGCACCCTGCACGGCTCCCACCATCGGTTCGGTCTCCTTCGACGCGCCTCGGCTCTGCCCTCGCGCGGTCAGACTAACCGGTCGGTATGTTGTGGCGGAAGGGCGACGCGGGAGCCTAAGTCCGGCCCGGTTCGTTCCCGTGGTGGGCGGAGGCGCGCTAGCGTGCGTGAGCATGACACCCGCCGCGATCACGGAGGCCCTCGTATGAAGCTGTCCAGACGCAGCCTGCTCGCCACCACCACCGCAGCGGTCGCGGCGTCGGGGGTCCCGGCGGCGGCCGCACCCGCAGCAGGCGGCGACCGCCGGTTGCGTACTGGGTTCGAGCGCCTCGCCGCCGGGGGCTACGACCTCCTCGACGGCGACCGCGTCGGCATCGTCACCAACCCGACCGGCATCACCAGGGACGTACGCCACATCGTCGACGTGATGCACGCCGACGACAGGGTGGACGTCACCGCCGTCTTCGGCCCGGAGCACGGTTTCCGCGGCACCGCGCAGGCCGGCGGCTCCGAGGGCCGCTACGACGACCCGGCGACCGGCCTGCCCGTCTACGACACCTACCAGACGAGCGGCCAGCCGCTGGCCGACATCTTCACGGCCTCCGGCGTGGACACGATCGTCTTCGACATCCAGGACGTGGGCGCGCGCTTCTACACCTACATCTGGACTTTGTACGACTGCATGGAGGCGGCCCGCCTGGCGGGCAAGCGCGTCGTCGTGCTGGACCGGCCGAACCCGATGACCGGCGTGTCGGCCGAAGGGCCGGTGCTGCACAAGGAGTTCGCCACCTTCGTGGGGCGGCAGCCGATCTCGCAGGCGCACGGCATGACGGTGGCGGAGCTGGCGCTGCTGTTCAACGAGGAGTTCCTGACCTCTCCGGTGTCCCTGGACACCGTCCGCCTGAGCGGGTGGCGGCGCTCGGACTTCTACGACGCCTCCGGGCTGCCGTGGGTGCCGCCGAGCCCCAACATGCCGACACCCGAGACCGCCCTGGTCTACGCGGGCACGTGCCTCTTCGAGGGCACGAACCTCTCCGAGGGCCGGGGCACCACCCGCCCCTTCGAACTGCTCGGGGCGGAGGGCATCGACCGCGGCTGGGCGGCGGCCGTGAGCGAACTCGGCCTGCCGGGCGTGCACTTCCGGGAGGCGTACTTCGCGCCCACCTTCTCCAAGTTCCAGGGCCGCACCATCGGTGGCGTACAGCTGCACGTGCACGACCGGGCGGCGTTCGACCCCGTGCGCACCGGGATCGCCCTGCTGATCACCGCCAAGCGGACCTGGAGCGGCTTCGCCTGGCGGTCGGACAACTGGATCGACAGGCTCACCGGCTCCACGCTCGTCCGCACGATGATCGACGCCGGGGCGGGCACCGACGACGTGGTGGCGGGCTGGGAGCAGGAGCTGGCGGCGTTCCGCAGGACGCGGCGGCAGTACCTCCTCTACCGCTGAGCCGGACGGCGGCGGGCCTCGTGGCAGGGCCCGCCGCGCACCGGTCGTCGGGCGCGCTCCGTCGGCCCGGGGGCGGGGGACGGCGACTCGTCGACCGGCAGGTCGGCGGTGAGCGCCGCGAAGAGGTATCCGCCGAGGGCGGGTTCGAACGCGGCCTTCACCATGAGCGACCACCAGGCGTTCACGTCCCCGATCGCGTCGGCGTGCGCGCAGGTGTGGTCACCGGGTCGGTCACGGAGAGCTGTCGACCACCTTCGGCAGCTTCGGCAGGACGGCCTCCGCCCGCAGGTCGGTCGGTGAGGCCCGCCTCGGCCATCGCCCGGACCGGCGAGGCCGGTGTGACCCCGCCGCGTACTCGCCGGGGAAGTGGCGGCCGCTGCCGAAGGCGGCGATGTCGGCGTCGATGCCGACGACCTGGGCGTTCACGTCGGTGAGGGCCCGGCGGCTCCGCTCGCCGTCGGCGGTGACGCCGTCGATCTGCGGCCGGAGATCGGCCTCGCTGCAGGGTGCGTCGCGCCAGAGTTCCTGCTCCGGGCCCTGGTTGGCGGCCGCGCCGCCCGTGAAGGCGGTCGGCCGCCCGCGTCCGACGTTCCGGAAGACGTCCATCAGCCACAGCCGGCCCTCGGCCGCCGCGTGACCGGCGCCGAACCCCGTGCCGCAGCGGGTGGTACCGGTGAGGTGCGGCACACCCGTCCTCCAGGGTGGCGTTGCCGCCGCTCGGGAAAGCGGGGACAAAAGACCGGCAATCAGGACGCATACGGAAGCCGACTTCAGGAACCCGTGGGCTCTGTGGGGAGTTCTCAGTCTGTCGAGCGCGACACGTCACTTTTGCGGGTCGCAACGACCGCCCGGGAGTGGCTGTCCTCACGGGGAGGGAAGCGGATGGAGCCGAATCGCTGGTCGATACGTCTATTCGGCGACGTCCGTACGACGACGCCGAAGTGACCGAAGTACAGGTGCAGGTGTGACGGAGGTGCAGGGCGATGGCCGGTTTCCGGAGTCTGGCGAGACAGGTACGCGACCCCCGATGCGACCTGGCGCTGCGGCGCTACTCGCTGCGCAAGTGCCTTGAGCGATTCGCCCCCTACGGGCACAGGGCGACCTGGGACCACTTGTGCACCCGGGCCGGGTTCGGCCCGGAGGACCGTTCTCCCGACCCTGCGCGGCTCGTGGCCGCGTTGGACGAGCTGGAGGCGGCCCGAGCGGTGTGGCTGGCCTACGAGGTCGAGTTCGCCGAGCGCCGCAAGAAAGAGAAGCACGACGGGCTGCGCCGGCCCGGCACGGTGGACGACTGGCACCGGCTGACCTGGGGCGGTTTCGGGGTCGCCTGGTGCGACGACCCCGAGGTGCACCCGGCGGAGCCGCTCGCGGAGGTGCTGCGGCAGATCATCGCAGCGCTGGAGCGCGAGCCCGGCTCGGCGTGCCCCGTGTGTGACGGGGAGCGCCTGCGCTGGAAGTACGACCTGGATCACGAGCCCTCGTCGGGCCCGGTCTGCACGGACTGCGGAATTCTCGTCCCGCGCCCCGTGCTCACGCCCGAGGCCCTGGCGTACGCCAGGCGCGAACGACTGCTGATGTCCGCCTGAGACGCCATGAGTGCCACGGCCACGGGAGCAACGGGGGTGTACGTGGCGGGCCATGTGCCGTCCGCCGCGGACCGGCTGGGGGTGCGCAGGGGATGCCGCACCCCCTGAACGGCGAACGACCCGGTACGCGGCGGATGCCGGCGGATGTCCCGGCACGCGCGCGCGACAGGTGGTGCCTGGCACCATCGAGGCCTGACCACCGGCGCCTGGGCCGAGCCCGATCCGGCGGCCCGGCTGAAGCGCGTGCGCGACTGGACCGTGCTGCCCGACCACGCGTCGGTCAACTGGCACGAGCCGGGCGCCGAGGAACTGGCCGCCGCGTTGCTCGACGCCGGGGTGGGCGTCGAGGCGGGGATCTGGTCCGGGACTGACGGGGCGGCACGGTTCGCACGCTCGCCGCTCGGGCCGAGGGTGCTGCGGGTGCTCGCGGAGGTGATCGAGGAACTGGGGCTGACCGGGCGGCTGGCGGGCGGCAAGGCGGACAGGGTCAAGGCGGTGCGGCTGCGTGGCGAGTTGTCGCAAGGGATCGTCTGCCGGCCGAAGGCGCTGGCGGACGTCGATCTGGCGGCCGCGGCGGCGGACGGCACGGACTTCGCGGAGCGGCTCGGCATCACCAAGTGGGTGCCACCGGTACCGCCCACGATGAACGGCGACGTCGAGTCGGCGCCCGAGCTGCTGCCCTGGGTCGACATCGAGAACGTCCAGCGCCACCCGGACATCTTCAGGCCGGGCGAGCCCGTCGTGCTGACCGAGAAGCTGCACGGTTCGGCCTGCCTCGTGACGTACGTCGCCGGCGAGGACCGGGTGTACGTCTCCTCCAAGGGCTTCGGGGCGAAGTCGCTGGCCCTGAAGGAGGACCCGCGCAACCTCTACTGGCGCGCGGTGCGCGGGCACGGCGTCGCGGAGGCCGCGGCACGGCTCGCCCGGCGGCTGGGGGCGCGCCGGGTCGGGATCTTCGGCGAGGTGTACGGCGCGGGGGTGCAGGACCTGACGTACGGTGCGGACGGGCGGCGCGACACGCTGGGGTACGCCGTGTTCGACGTGTCCGCGGAGATCGACGGCCAGGTGCGCTGGCTGGACGCGGAGCAACTGCTGGGCGGAGAGCTGCCGTCGGTGCCGCGTCTGTTCACCGGGCCGTACGACATCGCCCGCGTACTGGAGTTCGCCTCCGGCCGCGAGACGGTGTCCGGTCGGGACCCTGCACCTGCGCGAGGGCGTGGTGATCCGCCCGGCGACGGAGCGCTACAGCCCGGTGACCGGCGGCCGGGCGGTGGCCAAGGCGGTGAGCCCCGGCGTATCTGACCCGGAAGGGCGGGACCGAGTACGAGTGAGCGGCGGGCGGTCGGCGGGGCGGGCGCGAGCGCGGCCCCGCCGGGCGACCCTCCCCCGCTAGCAGCACTCCTCGGGCTCCGGCTGCTGCCCCCGCCCCCGCGACGCCCGCCGCTGCCCGCCGGGCGGGCGTTCCACCAGGAGGCGGGAGCCCGAGAGATGTTCGCCGAAGACGTCGTCGGGGTTGGACAGGACGCAGGTGGCCAGGGAGAGGCAGCCGCAGCCGATGCACTCCGTGAGGTGGTCGCGGAGCCGGTTGAGCTGCTTGATCCGCTGGTCCAGCTCCGAACGCCAGGCCTCGGACAGGCGGGCCCAGTCGTCCCGGGTGGGCGTGCGCTCCTCGGGCAGCTCGGCGAGCGCCTCGCGGATGGTGGCCAGCGGGATGCCGACACGCTGGGCGGCGCGGACGAAGGCGACGCGGCGCAGCGTGTCCCGGGTGTAGCGGCGCTGGTTGCCCGGGGTGCGGCGGCTGCTGATCAGCCCCTTGGCCTCGTAGAAGTGCAGGGCGGAGACGGCGGCGCCGCTGCGCGCGGCGAGCTGGCCGACCGTGAGCTCGTGGATCTTCTCGGGAATCTGGGGCACCTCTCGAAGCCTACCCAGTCGCCGACGGCCCGGGTCCGTTGACAGCGGCCCCGGACGGCACCATGCTAAGCAGTTGCTTAGACATTGCAGTCGCCACGCGAGAGGCCGGGACATGGCAGAGCCGAGGATCTTCACGTCAGCCGACGAGCTGAAGGCGGCGGTGGGCGAGCAACTGGGGTACACCGACTGGCTGGAGGTCGACCAGAAGCGGATCGACCTGTTCGCCGAGGCCACCGGCGACCATCAGTGGATCCACGTCGACCCGGAGAAGGCCGCCGCCGGCCCCTTCGGCACGACGATCGCGCACGGCTACCTCACGCTCTCCCTGCTGCCGCTCTTCGGCCCGCAGCTGATCGGCGTCGAGGGC
>NZ_JBFBJT010000188.1:0-11957 GCF_040686175.1 Streptomyces sp. NPDC086077
GGCGTTCCGGTCCTTCTCGTCGACCGGGACGATGTTGTTCCGGAGCCGGGCGTAGTACGCCTCCATCTGCACGGCGCCCCAGCCCTCGGCGCCGGCCGCCTCCCACTCGTCCCAGTCGGACGGCAGTGGCTTGAAGGCGATGAGGGTGTTGTGGGAGGAGCAGCCGCCGAGGACGCGGGCGCGGCTGTGCCGGATGTGGGAGTTGCCGCGTGGCTGCTCGGTGGTGGGGTAGTCGTAGTCGAGCTCGCCGCCGAGCAGGCCCATCCAGCGGCGCAGGGTGAGGACGTCCTCGCGGTCGACGTCGCTCGGGCCGCCCTCGATGACGGCGACGGTGACGTCGGGGTTCTCGGTGAGGCGGGAGGCGATGACGGAGCCGGCGGTCCCGCCGCCGATGACGACGTAGTCGTATGTCTGGGTGTTCTCGGGCATGGGGTCGTACTCCGGTGTTCCAGTGGGGGTGGGGACGGGGGGGCGGGCCGGGCCCGCGAACCGGTGGGGTCTCGCGCGGACTCAGCCCGCGAACCAGCGCACCGGCTTCGGCGCGAGGTTCTGGTAAATGTGCTTGGACTCGCGGTACTCGGCGAGCCCGGCGGGTCCGAGTTCGCGGCCGACGCCGCTCTTGCCGAAGCCGCCCCACTCCGCCTGCGGGAGGTAGGGGTGGAAGTCGTTGATCCAGACGGTGCCGTGCCGCAGCCGCCCCGCGACCCGGCGGGCCCGCCCCGCGTCGGCGGTCCAGACCGCGCCGGCCAGCCCGTACTCGGTGTCGTTGGCGAGCGCGACGGCCTCGTCCTCGGTGCGGAAGGTCTCCACCGTCAGGACGGGGCCGAAGACCTCCTCGCGGACGACCTTCATCTCGCGGTGGCACTGGTCGAGCACGGTCGGCTCGTAGAAGTAGCCGGTGGCGGGCCGGGACGCGGCGGGTTCGGGACGCTTGCCGCCGCAGCGCAGCACCGCGCCCTCCGCCAGCGCGGAGGCGACGTACGACTCCACCTTGGCGCGCTGCTGCTCGGAGACGAGCGGACCGCACTCGACGCCGGAGCCGGTGCCGCGGCCGAGCCGGATCTTCGTGGCGCGGTGGGCGAGTTCGGCGACGAAGCGCTCCCTGACCGACTCCTCGATGATCAGGCGCGCGCCCGCGGAGCAGACCTGGCCGCTGTGGATGAAGGCGGCGTTGAGGGCCTGGTCGACGGCGGTGTCGAAGGCCTCGTCGGTGGCGCAGGCGTCGGCGAAGACGACGTTGGGGTTCTTGCCGCCGAGTTCGAGGGCGACCTTCTTGACGGTGGGGGCGGCGGCCGCGGCGACCTTCGTGCCGCTGACCAGGCCACCGGTGAAGGAGACCAGGTCGACGTCGGGGTGCTCGGCGAGGCGGGCGCCGACGGTGTGACCGGGGCCGGTGACGATGTTCGCGACTCCGGCGGGCAGCCCGGCCTCCGTGAGCAGGTCGATCAGGGCGATGGTCGTCATCGGCGTGATCTCGCTCGGCTTGACCACGAAGGTGTTGCCGGCCGCGAGCGCGGGCGCGATCTTCCAGCTGGCCTGGAGCAGCGGGTAGTTCCAGGGCGTGATCAGCGCGCAGACGCCGACCGGTTCGTGCACGACGACGCTGTGGATGTCGGGCGAGCCCGCGTCGACGACCCGGCCGGCCCCTTCGCCGGCCACCAGGTCGGCGAAGTAGCGGAAGGCGTCGGCCACACAGTCGATGTCGACCCGGCCCTCCTCGGCGGTCTTGCCGGCGTCCCGGCTCTCCAGCAGGCCGAGCTCCTCACGGTCGCGGACCAGCAGGTCGGCGACGCGGCGCAGCACGGCGGCGCGCGCGGCGACGGGGGTGCGCGGCCACTCGCCCCGACCGCCGTCGAAGGCGTCCCGCGCGGCCGCGACGGCCAGGTCCGTGTCCTTCTCGTCCCCCTCGGCGACCACGGCGAACGGCCGGGCGTCCACGGGGTCGAGGATCTCGCGCGTGGCACCGGAGGCGGCGGGCCGCCACTGTCCTGCCACGTGGATCGTGTCGCGCGCCTGAGGCACCTGGTTTTCCGCTCTGTCCGACATGCTCGGTCTTGCCTTCCGTTCCTGTTCAGGAGTGTGAGCGCCTGCCCGTACCCCTTTCTGGCATGCGCAATCGATGGCCGAAAGTGTGCTGCGTCACTGGCAATCAGGACATAAGTCAAGAAATCAACACGCCGATTCCATGGACCTGCCCGAGACCCTTTGACTAGAGTCAAAGGAATGGAGGCAGTGTCAGAGCACGTCGCGGCCTTCCGCCGCTTCAGCCGCTACTTCACCCGCCGCATCGGCGCCCTCGACGACCACTACCTGGGCCAGCACCGTCCCCTGGGCGAGGCCCGCCTGCTCTTCGAGATCGGCGACGGCGTCCCGCTGCGCGAGCTGCGCGCCCGGCTCGGACTGGACGCCGGCTATCTGAGCCGGATGGCGAAGGCGCTGCATGCACAGGGCATGGTCCGGCTGAGCGTCCACCCAGGCGACAACCGGCTGCGCATGATCGAGCTCACCCCGGCCGGCCGCGTCGAGGTCGAGGAACAGAACCGCCGGGCCGACGCCCTGGTACGCGGCATGCTCGACGGCCTCACCCCCGCCCAGCGCGCCCGCCTGACGGAGGCGATGAACAGCACGGAACGGCTGCTGCGCCTGGCCGGCATCACCGTCGAACGCGTCGACGGCGCAAGCCCGGACGCCCGCGCCACCCTGGCCGCCTACGCCGCCGAACTGGACGAACGGTTCCCCGAGGGCTTCGACGCCACCGATCTCGTACGCCCGCAGGAGGTGTCCGGCGACGCGGGGGCCTTCTTCGTGGCGTACGAGGACGGCCGCCCGGTCGGCTGCGGCGGGCTGCGGCGGCTGGCGCCCGGCGTGGGCGAGATCAAGCACGTGTGGGTGCACCGGGGCGCCCGGCGCCTGGGGCTGGCCCGCCGGATCCTGGCGGAGCTGGAGCGCGAGGCGGTCGCGCGCGGCTTCGACGCGGTACGGCTGGACACGCACTCGGTGCTCACCGAGGCGCGGGCGATGTACCGGGCGGCCGGCTACACGGAGATCCCCGCCTACGCCGAGCATGTCTACGCCGGTCACTGGTTCGAGAGACGGCTGCGCCGGACCGGCTGGCCTCCGGCGGGGCCTACGCGCCCCTCGCCACCGCCGACTTGGCCAGCTGCACGGCGCTCAGGAGGCTGAGACCGGGGGCCGCCGCCCGCAGGTGCTTGATCGCCGCGATCGAGTCGGCGGGTCCCTCGTACCCGGCGGCGGCCAGCCGCTCGCGCACCCAGCGGGCGCGTACGTCGGTGTCGGTGGCCGCGGCCGCCTGCTCGACCAGCGCCACCGCCCGTTCCAGGCCGGGCCGTTCCTCCGGCCCCGTCCCGGCCAGGGCGCGGCGCAGTGCCGTCACGGGACATCGGCGTCGCGCACGAAGAGGATCTCGGCTTGCGGGTGCTTGCCACGTCCGAACATCCGGCCAGCCTTGCCGCTGATCCGCCTGACCGGCCAGGCTGTTGAGCAGCTTCTGAGCCTCGTGCACCACGACGCCGGGCGCGGCGGGAAAGCGAGGACCCCCGGTCCGTGGCGGCGGACCGGGGGTCGTACGGCTGGTGACGCCGCAGGTCAGATGAGGCCGAGGCCGCGGACCGCCGCGCGCTCCTCCTCCAGCTCCTTGACGGAGGCGTCGATGCGGGCGCGCGAGAACTCGTTGACGTCCAGGCCCTGGACGATCTCGTACTTGCCGTCCTTGCAGGTGACCGGGAAGGAGGAGATCAGGCCCTCGGGGACGCCGTAGGAGCCGTCCGACGGGATGCCCATGGAGACCCAGTCGCCCTCGGGCGTGCCGTTGACCCACGAGTGGACGTGGTCGATGGCGGCGTTGGCGGCGGACGCGGCCGAGGAGGCGCCACGGGCCTCGATGATGGCGGCACCGCGCTTGGCGACGGTCGGGATGAAGTCCTCGGCCAGCCACTTCTCGTCGTTCACGACCTCGGCGGCGTTCTTGCCGGCGACCGTGGCGTGGAAGATGTCGGGGTACTGCGTGGCGGAGTGGTTGCCCCAGATCGTCAGCTTCTTGATCGCGGAGACCGGCGTGCCCGTCTTCTTCGCCAGCTGGGTCAGCGCGCGGTTGTGGTCCAGGCGGGTCATCGCGGTGAAGCGCTCCGCCGGTACGTCCGGGGCGGCGGCCTGCGCGATGAGGGCGTTGGTGTTGGCCGGGTTGCCCACGACCAGGACCTTGATGTCGTCGGCGGCGTGCGCGTTGATGGCCTGGCCCTGCGGCTTGAAGATGCCGCCGTTGGCCTCCAGGAGGTCACCGCGCTCCATGCCCTTGGTGCGCGGGCGGGCGCCCACGAGGAGGGCGACGTTGGCGCCGTCGAACGCCACGTTCGGGTCGTCGCTGATCTCGATGCCCTGAAGGAGCGGGAACGCGCAGTCGTCCAGCTCCATCGCGGTGCCCTCGGCGGCCTTGAGCGCCGGGGTGATCTCGAGGAGGCGGAGCTTGACCGGCACGTCCGCGCCGAGCAGCTGGCCGGAGGCGATGCGGAAGAGCAGGGCGTAACCGATCTGGCCGGCCGCGCCGGTGACGGTGACGTTCACGGGAGTGCGGGTCATGGCGTTCTCCGTATGACAGCTGGCGGTGGGGCGTCCCTGCCCCGGCTTTTTTGATCGATCTCTTGGCGTCAAGAGAGATCCAGCGGTCAGGCTATCGCGCCTCCGGTACCCCGGGCGTCCGGGTCGGTGTGGCCCGGCCCACAGAGCCCGCGTAAGACCCGCGGTCCGGCGGAAGAACGGCGGCCGCCCGTCCGGGAGAGGAGAGACGGGGCGACCGCCGGGTGGGGGTACCGTTGCCGGACTCCCGTGGGGGTACTGTGCGCGTGCCCGGGATCGGGGACGGCATGCGTGCGGCCGGCGTTCTTTTTCACGGCACCCTTCACGGCATCTTCCACGGCACCTGGCACGACACTTTCACGCCGCTCCTGCCGCTCCTGCCGCTGCTGCCGCTCCTGCTACGGCGTGCAGCCCCGCTCCCCCGACGCGAGCGTCGCGCACGCCGTGGCCTCCCCCGCGTGCTTCACCGCGATCATCGGGGTGTACGCGATGGTGTCGCCGACGCCCGTGATGGAGCCGTTCTGCCGGGTGCTGCCCACGGTCACCTGGACCTCGTCGCCCCGCACGGCCTGGGTGACACGGCCCCACGCCGCACCGCAGGTCTCGCTGTAGCGGACCTCGACGGCGGTGGCGCCGACCGTCGCCGAGCGGGCGGTGGTGACCAGGTCGCCACTGCAGCCCATGCTCTCCGCGTCCTTGCCGGTGCAGCTGTCGCCGCTGCACTTCACGCCGGGAGGCAGGTCGACATCGGTGCTGACGGACGGGGACGGCGAGGCGCCCGTCGTGTCCGTCCTGTCGGCGCCGTCCCCGGTGACGTGGTACACGGCACCGGCGGCGACGACCACGACGGCGGCACCGGCGAGGAGCATCGCGAGCCGCCGCCTGCCCGCACCGCCGGAGGGGACGTCCTGCGGGGCCGGCGTCGGCTCGCCGGAGCCCGGTGCCCGTCCGGCAGACTCCGGAGCAACCCCCGTACCGGCGCCGGCCCGGCCGCCCGCGCGGGGTGGTCCGCTGTATCCCGCGATCCCCCAGGAGTTGACGTTCGGCCGGGACCCGGCGTCGCGGGCGTCGGCGTCGGGCGCCGTCGGCTGGGCGGGCACGGTCGGGGAGACGCCCGCCGGGCCCGCGATGCCCGGTGTCGCCGTCGCGCCGGCGCCCCTGCGGGCCGTCCTGCCCCGGGCGGCGCCCGGGAGCGCGCCGAACTCGCCGAGCGCCGCGCGCGCCTGGGAGATCCGGATCGCCTCCATGGTCATGTCGTGGCGCATCTCCGAGCGGCTCCAGGCCCGTTCGGCGAGCTCCCACATGGTGGTCAGATGGATCGGGTCGGTGCCGGTGACCTCGGCCAGCGCGACGATCGCGCCCTTGGGGGCGAGCAGCCGGCCGTTGAGATAGCGCTCCCAGGACGTCTTGCTGTATCCGGTGCGGTCGGACAGCGCGGAGACGCTCAGGCCGCTGCGGTCCACGAGCCGCCGCAACTGCCCGGCGAATTCCCTGATCTGCGGATCGAGTTCCTCCGGCAAGGCCTTCCAACGAGGCATCGCTTCCCCCTGCTTCCCCCAGAGTGTGCCGCTGCACGCGCGGGACGTCCCGGACATCCCCGATTGGGCAGATTAGCCCCGCTGTGCAGTGCCTTGGACCGGCTTCCCCGAAGCTGTCAATACATCGACACAACGGGCACACACCGGTGACCTCCGACGTCTCAGCGGTACGCAACGCACCCAGACGCCCCGGCCCCCGGCTGTCGCGGAGCGCGGACACCGTAGCGGAACGGTCACTTCCGTGCCACAGCGCGCGGACAGCCGTTGAACAGGCCGTTCGTCGTGCGGGAGTTTGGGTGCGGCGGCGGCCCGTCCTGCCTCGGGGGAGGGGATGGGCCGCCGTTCCGTACGGGCGCGGCTAGCTGCGCACGGTGAAGTGGAGGGTGTCCTTGAGGAACGGGACCTCCAGCCAGGGGTTCGGCTGGGCCATCAGCGCCAGCAGGACGATCGCCAGGCCGAGGCCGCCGTAGGTTGCGATGTCCGTGAACCGGGAGCGCACGGCGAGCATGCCGACGCCGGGCAGCACCCAGCGCATCACGGCACCGCCGACCAGCGCGACGCCGACCAGCATGGTGCCGATCCGGAACGCGTCGAACGCCGTCAGCAGCAGGCCGAGGCCGACCAGCCCCAGCACGGCGAGCATCGGCCACTGCCGGGCCGGCGCGGGCGCGTCCCCGCCCGCCGCCCGGCCGCCGCCCTCGGGCCGCGCGGTGTCCTTCGTGAACAGGGGGAAGCGGCGGGTGGCCCGCCGGGGCTTCCCGTCCTCGTCCACGACGCTGATCGCGTCCCGGACGACGAGCTCGGCGTCCTCGACGACCCCGTCTGCGCCCGCACCGTCCGGGTCCGGCGCGGAGCCGTTCCGGGACACGCCGTTCGGCGATCCGTCCTCCAGCGGCACACCGCCGTGCGACATGCCGCCCCGCGCCGGGCCGCCGCGCCAGGTGGCGGCGACGGTCTCCTGCGCCACGACACCGTCGGACGCGGCCGCACCGTTGAGGGACGCCGCACCGTTGTGCACCGCGGCACCCTTTGGCGATGCCGCACCGATAGGCCCTACAGCACCGTTCAGCGTCGCGGCACCGTTGGAGGACGCGGCACCGTTACGCGCCGCGGCACCCTCAGACGCTACGGCACCGTTGCTCGATGAGGCACCGTCAGGCGGTGCTGCACCGTTGCTCGATGAGGCACCGTCAGGCGCTGCGGCACCGTTGGAGGACGCGGCACCGTTTGGCGCCGCGGTCCCTTGCTTCTCGGTGGTCCCGTTCTCCTCGGGCGGCTCAGCCGACACTGCGCTCCGCCGCCTCGACCACGTTGACGAGCAGCTGGGCCCGGGTCATGGGACCGACGCCGCCGGGGTTCGGGGAGATCCAGCCGGCGACCTCCGCGACGCCGGGGTGGACATCGCCGACGATCTTGCCCTCGGCGCTCCGCGAGACGCCGACGTCGAGGACGGCCGCGCCCGGCTTGACGTCCTCGGGCCGGACCAGATGGGCGGACCCGGCGGCGGCGACGATGATGTCGGCGCGCTTCAGGTGGGCGGACAGATCACGCGTGCCGGTGTGGCACTGCGTCACCGTCGCGTTCTCGCTGCGCCGGGTGAGCAGCAGCGGCATCGGCCGGCCGATGGTCACGCCCCGGCCGACGACCACGACCTCCGCGCCCTTGATCTCCACGCCGTAGCGGCGCAGCAGCGTCAGCACGCCGTTGGGGGTGCAGGGCAGCGGCGCGGGCTCGTTCAGGACCAGCCGGCCCAGGTTCATGGGGTGCAGCCCGTCCGCGTCCTTGTCCGGGTCCATGAGTTCGAGGATGCGGTTTTCGTCGATGCCCTTGGGGAGCGGCAGCTGCACGATGTAACCGGTGCACGCCGGGTCCTCGTTGAGTTCCCGTACGACCGCCTCGATCTCCTCCTGCGTCGCCGTGGCCGGCAGCTCGCGCTGGATCGAGGCGATGCCCACCTGCGCGCAGTCACGGTGCTTGCCGGCGACGTACTTCTGGCTGCCGGGGTCGTCCCCGACCAGGATCGTGCCGAGGCCGGGCGTGACGCCCTTCTCCTTCAGCGCCGCCACCCGGGCGGTCAGATCGGACTTGATCGCGGCTGCGGTGGCCTTGCCATCGAGAATCTGGGCGGTCATGGACCCATCCTCCCGGATGACCGCCTCCCGGTTCCAATCCGGGTCGCCAGGGGCCCGGTCCCGGCGTATCCGCCCATGATCGGTGATGTTGCACTTGCACAACACATAGGGAATGCGGCTGGACAAGCAACCCATGGCTGAAGAACGATTGTGGCCACAGTGCCGCGGGCAGTACCGGGGGGACGCACCGCATCTGTAGCAACCTTCCTCCGAATCCGCCGCGCGTCGTCCCCGCACACCGGCAACGGAGGAAACCGCCATGAGCTTCGGCGACCCGAACAACCCCTATGGCCCGCCGCAGGGCCAGCAGCAAGGCTACGGCTACCCCCAGCAGCAGCCCGCCCCCGGTTACGGCTACCCGCAGGCCCCGCCGGCCGGGTACCCCGGCCCCCCGGTGCCGACGTCCATGCCCAGCACGGTGAGCACGGCTCGCGTCCTGCTGTGGGTCATCGTGGGCCTCCAGGTGCTCGGTGTGGCGCTGTTCGCGTTCAGCGCCGTCGGCGTCGAGGCCGCGAAGAACGACGAGACGCTCCAGGAGGACGCCTCGTTCCAGCAGCTCGCCGACTACTCCTCCGGCATGCTCTGGGGCCTCATGCTGTTCGCCGTCGCCTGGGGTGTCTTCGCGATGGTCCTGGCGCTGAAGTTCCGCACCGGCGGCAACGGCATCCGCATCACGACCCTGGTGTTCGGGATCATCACCGCGATCCTCGGCATCTACCCGTTCATCCTGGTCGGCCTGATCCACACGGTGCTCGCCATTCTCGTGGCCGTGTTCGTGGGCAATTCCAACGGCAGCGCCTGGTTCAACCGCCCGCGCTACTGAGCGCCCGCGCGGCCGCGCGCAGGAACGGTTCGCGCCATTCATGCCGGCCGCCCACGGCCGCGGCCTCCGGCCTCCACGGGGGAGGGCCGGAGGCCGCGGGCCACGGTCACAACAGTGCTCGTCGTACTCGTCGTACTCGTCGTACTTGCACTTGTCAGCACGCATCCGTACTGGTCAGCGCTCAGTGGAAGAAGTGGCGCGTCCCCGTGAAGTACATCGTCACGCCCGCCTTCCGCGCGGCCTCCACGACCTGCTCGTCACGGACCGACCCGCCGGGCTGCACCACGGCCTTGACGCCCGCCTCGGCGAGGATCTCCAGCCCGTCCGGGAACGGGAAGAAGGCGTCGGATGCCGCGTAGGAACCCCGCGCCCGCTCGGCGCCGGCCCGCTCCACCGCCAGCTTCGCGGAGTCGACCCGGTTGACCTGCCCCATGCCGACTCCGACCGAGGCGCCGTCCTTGGCCAGCAGGATCGCGTTGGACTTCACCGCCCGGCAGGCCCGCCAGGCGAACGCCAGCTCCCGCAGCTCCTCGGCGCTCAGCGCGTCCCCGGTCGTCAGCGTCCAGCCCGCGGGGTCGTCGCCCTCGGCCTGGAGGCGGTCGGTGACCTGGAGCAGGGCGCCACCGTCGACGGCCTTGACCTCGACCGGGTTCGACGGGCCCTCGGGGCAGCGCAGCACCCGGATGTTCTTCTTCTTGGTGAGGGCTTCGAGCGCGCCCTCCTCGTAGCCGGGCGCCACGATGACCTCGGTGAAGATCTCCGCGACCTGCTCGGCCATCTCCTTGCTGACCGGCCGGTTCACCGCGATGACGCCGCCGAACGCCGACAGCGGGTCGCAGGCGTGCGCCTTGCGGTGCGCCTCGGCGACGTCGGCGCCGATCGCGATGCCGCACGGGTTGGCGTGCTTGATGATCGCGACGCACGGCTCGTCGTGGTCGTACGCGGCACGGCGAGCGGCATCCGTGTCCGTGTAGTTGTTGTACGACATCTCCTTGCCGTGCAGCTGCTCCGCCTCGGCCAGGCCGCCGCCCGTGCCGTCCACGTAGAGCGCGGCGGGCTGGTGCGGGTTCTCGCCGTAGCGGAGGGTGTTCTTGCGCTCCCAGGTGGCGCCGAGGAAGTCCGGGAACTGCGACTCGTCGACGGGCGCGTACTCGCTCGCGAACCAGGAGGCCACCGCCACGTCGTACGCGGCCGTGTGCTGGAAGGCCTCCGCGGCGAGCCGCTTGCGGGTGGCGAGGTCGAAGCCGCCGTCCTGCACCGCGGCCAGGACGTCGCCGTAGCGGGCGGGGCTGGTGACGACGGCGACGGACGGGTGGTTCTTCGCGGCGGCGCGCACCATGGAGGGGCCGCCGATGTCGATCTGCTCGACGCACTCGTCGGGGCTCGCGCCGGAGGCGACGGTCTCGCGGAACGGGTAGAGGTTGACCACGACCAGTTCGAACGGCTCGACACCGAGCTCCTGGAGCTGCCGCCGGTGGTCCTCCAGACGCAGATCCGCCAGGATGCCCGCGTGCACCCTCGGGTGCAGCGTCTTGACCCGGCCGTCCAGGCACTCCGGGAAGCCGGTGAGCTCCTCGACCTTGGTGACGGGGACGCCGGCGGCGGCGATACGGGCGGCGGTGGACCCGGTGGAGACGAGGGCGACACCCGCCTCGTGCAGGCCGCGCGCGAGGTCTTCGAGGCCCGTCTTGTCGTAGACGCTGACGAGCGCCCGGCGAAGGGGCCGCTTGTTGCTCTCGGCGGTCACTGGATAACTACCTTTCGTCCCTCAATGCGATGGCCGTTGCGGGCGAGCCGCCCCACGACCTCGACGAGCAGCCTTCGCTCGACTTCCTTGATGCGCTCGTGCAGCGCGCTCTCGTCGTCCTCGTCCCGGACCTCCACCACGCCCTGAGCGATGATCGGCCCGGTGTCGACGCCGTCGTCGACGAAGTGGACGGTGCAGCCGGTGACCTTGGCGCCGTACGCGAGCGCGTCACGGACGCCGTGGGCACCGGGAAAACTGGGGAGCAGGGCGGGATGGGTGTTGACGCAGCGCCCGCCGTACCGGGCCAGGAACGCCTTGCCCACGACCTTCATGAACCCGGCGGAGACGACGAGATCGGGCTCGTACGCGCCGACGGCGTCGGTGAGGGCGGCGTCCCACTCCTCGCGGGTGGCGAAGTCCTTGACCCGGCACACGAACGTGGGCAGCCCGGCTCGCTCGGCGCGCGCCAGCCCCTCGATGCCGTCGCGGTCCGCCCCGACGGCCACGACCTCGGCACCGTACGCCTCAGCGCCCTCCGTCGCGATGGCGTCCAGCAACGCCTGCAGATTGGTGCCGGATCCGGAGACCAGCACGACGAGGCGCCTGGCGCTCCTGGCCACGGGCTTGGCGGCCACGGTGGAGCCCTTTCTCGGGGAAGCGTTTTTGTACGGTCGTACGAATGCTTCGGGCCCCCGGATACGGGGAAGCCTACGAAGCGGTCGACCGTCAGCAACGATACCGGCACACCGGACGGCCCCCACGGGACGGGGGCATGGCCGGGAGGTAGCGTCTGCGAGGGCGGTCCCGGGAACGCGGGAGGTGTGCGACGCGTTCATGGGAGGACGGCTCCCGTCGCGATCCGGACAGATCCACAGCCGGATCCGGTCGCGTCCAGTTCCACCAGATCCACTCGTTGCCAGTTGTTTCCAGTTGTTGCCAGTTGTTTCCGTTTCCACAAGGGGAAGACGCTCACTTGATGTCGGACCGCAGCCTGCGACTCCTCACGCTCCCCCAGCAGTCGGCGCAGCGCGGGGCGCGCGCCGGTGTGCTGCTGCGGGAGGGCCCCAGCTCGTCGCCCGACGCCCCCGGGGGCGGCGCCCCGGGGGGCCCGCCGGGGGGGTCGG
>NZ_JBFBJT010000189.1:0-11873 GCF_040686175.1 Streptomyces sp. NPDC086077
GGTGCCGCGGGCCGGCCGGGGAGTGGGCCGGTGTCCGGGGGGTCAGCCTCCGAGGGACGCCACGTACTCGTCCACACCCGGTGCCTCGTGGGCCTCCTCCGCGATCACCAGCGCGCCCAGGGCCTTGGCGTCGGGGCGCAGGACGTAGGTGGACAGGCTGGCCGGGGCGTTGACGTCGGAGAAGTTCTGCGGGGTGCCGAGACCGGTGTCGACGTTCTTCTGGGAGCGGTGCGCCTTGACCACGTCCTCACGGGCGAGACTGCCCGCCTCGCAGGCCTTCTTGAGGTCGGCGCCCATGAGCTGGGCCGCGTTGTAGCCGGACAGGACACCGGAGTCGACCAGGGAGCCCGGGTACTTCTTCTCGTAGGCGGCCACCATGCTCTTGACGCCCGGGAGGTCCGAGCTGACGGCGGGCGCGGCGCTCACCACGTGCAGCATGGCCTCCAGCGCCTTGGCGGCGGGCGTCTTCATCAGCTGCGGCGCGAACCCCGGTGCGCTGCTGACGATCGGCACCCGAAGGCCACGGGAGGCGGCAACACCGGCCAGTGAGGCGGTCTGCGCGGGACCTGCGCTGACGAGGACGGCCTTCACCCCGGCCGCGCGCAGCGCCGACACCTGTGCCGTGAGATCCGTGTCCGTGGCCTTGATCTTCTGGCCGGTCACCGTGAGACCGGCGCGCTCGGCCGCCCAGGTGGAGCCCTCCAGCGCGTTGGCGCCGTAGTCGCCCTCGAAGTACACGTGGCCGATCTTGTCGCCCTTCTTCAGGCCCTTGGTGCGGGTCAGGAAGTCAACGGCGGCGATCATGTCGACGTCGTACGTGGTGCCGAGCACCTGGACCGAGTCCTTGCCGAGCAGCGAGGCCGCCCAGGCCTGCGGGAAGGTCAGCATGTGGTCCTGCTCGATGTCGTCGATCAGGGCCGCGACCACCGGTGATCCGATGACCTGGGGCAGTGCCACCACGTCCGCGGAGATGTCGGCGTACGCGGTGACCGCCTTCTGCACGTCGTAGCCGTGGTCCTCGACGACGATCTCGACCTTCCGGCCGCAGATCCCGCCGTCGGCGTTGGTCTCGTCGGCCCACATCTGCTGCGCCTGCACGATGCTCTTGCCGAGGGTGGCGTAGGGGCCGGTCAGGTCGGTCAGGGCGCCCAGTCTGACGGTCTTGTCGGTGACTCCCGGCCCGGACTTGACGCCGTCGGCGCCGTCGCCGCCGGCGTTGTCGCCGTCCGCCTTGGAGCTGCACCCCGTCGTGGCGAGCAGCAGTGCCGACAGGGCCGAGGCGAGGAGGATCCTGGTGGGGTGGGTGACGTTCACGGGGTGTGCTCCTTGGCTCGTACGGCGGTTGCGGGTGGGGCGAGGGTGGGGCGGCGGCGCAGGCGGACGCGCAGGCGTGCGGCCAGGCCGCGCAGACCGTCGGGGGCGTACAACAGGACCAGCACGATCGCCGCGCCGTAGAGGTAGCGGGCGGCCTCGGTCGGACCCACCGCTCCCCCGTCGGAGCCGGGTCCGGCGACCAGCGGGAGGTGGTCGGCGTAACGGGTCATCAGCAGCGGCAGGGCGATGACGAAGACGGCGCCCGCGGTGGCTCCGGCGACCGATCCCAGGCCACCGATGACGATCATGGCGAGGTAGTCGACCGAGAGGGCGAGCCCGAAGTAGTCGGGCACGATGCGGCGGAAGCCGAGGGCGAGCAGCGCCCCGGCCAGGCCCGCGTACATCGAGGAGACGACGAACGCCGCCGAACGGTGGCGGGCGACGTCGACCCCCATCACCGCGGCCGCGGTCTCGCTGTCGCGCAGGGCCACCAGCGCGCGCCCCGGGCGGCCCCGGAGCATGCCACGGGCGGTGTACCAGGTGAGGGCGAACAGCACGAGGCCGAGGTACCAGAGGCGTTCCTCGGCACCGAACGGCACGCCCAGCAGCACGACTTCGGGGTCGGCGTCCGCGAAGGTGAACCCGCCGAGGCTGAGCGGCGGCACGGTTCGGCCGTTGAAGCCGCCGGTCACGGAGTCCGCGGTCAGCAGGACGTGGTGGCCGAGGAAGACGAGGGCGAGGGTGGCGACGCCGAGGTAGATGCCGCGCACCCGGCCCGCGACGGGGCTGAACAGCCCGCCCGCGACGCCCGCCAGCAGCACCGCGAGCACCAGGGCGAGCGCGGAGGGCAGCCCGGGTCCGGGCTCCCCCGCGAGCCAGACGTAACCGTACGCGCCGACCGCCAGGAAGAAGGCGTGGCCCAGCGAGAGCTGGCCCGCGGTGCCGGCGAGGAGGTTGAGGCCGACGGCGCCGATCGCCGCCGCCATGGCGAACAGGCCGATGCGCAGCCAGAACGCGTCCAGGTAGAAGGGCAGCGCGCACAGCACGAGGACGGGCAGCGCGAGCCTGCCCCACTTCACGAGGTCAGACACGGACCGCTCCCTTCGCGCCGAACAGGCCCGTGGGGCGCACCAGCAGCACCAGGACCATCACGGCGTACGGGGCGACGTCCGCGAATCCCTCGCCCAGCACGTGCAGATCGGACTGGTATCCGGCGACGAGCGCCTCGGTCAGGCCGATGAGCAGGCTGCCGGCCAGGGCGCCCGGGGGTGAGACCATGCCGCCGAGGACCGCGGCCGGGAATGCCTTCAGGGCGATCTGCCCGGTGGTGCGCTCCAGGCCGGGCGCCGGGAACGCGGCGAGGAACAGCGCCGCCAGCGCGGCCAGTCCGCCCGCCAGGCACCAGGCGATCATGCGGACCCGGGTGAGCCGTACGCCCATCAGCGACGCCGCTTCCACGTCCTCCGCCGCCGCGCGCAGCGACAGCCCCCAGGAGGTGTGACGGAAGAGCGCGAAGACCGCCCCGATGACGACCGCGGACACCACGATGGCGGCGAGCCGGCTGTCGGCGACGGTCACCGGCCCGAACGCGCGCACCGAGTCGCCCCAGGGGTCGCCGAGGGTGAGCAGGTCGCCGCCGATGCGCCGGGCCAGGTCGGTGAGCAGGACGATGTCGACGCCGATGGTGGCGATGGTCGCCACGTGCGCGGCGCGCGGGTCCTGGCCGATGCGCTGGAGCAGCAGCCGGTCCACGGCTCCGGCGACGGCGGCCGTGGCGAGCACGGCGAGCGCGAGGGCGCCGGCGAAGCCGAGGTCGTCGTGGAGTACGGCGGTGAGGTAGCCGCCGAGCAGCAGCAGTGAGCCGTGGGCGAAGTTGAGCACGCCCGAGGCCTTGAAGATGATGACGAAGCCCAGGGCGACCAAGGCGTAGACCGAGCCCAGGGCGAGCCCGCCGAGGACGTGGTCGAGCAGTCCGGTCATGCGGCGCCCTCCTGAGGGTTCCCGGTGCCGAGGTAGGCCCGCAGCACCTCGGGGTCCCGCTGGACCTCCTCGGGGCTGCCGTGGGCGATGCGGCGGCCGAAGTCGAGGACGGTGACCTCGTCGGCGAGCCGCATCACCAGGCCCATGTCGTGCTCCACGAGCAGTACGGAGAGCCCGAGATGGGCCCGCACGTCCCGTACGACCTCGGCGGTGCGGACGCGTTCGGCGGCGTTCATGCCGGCCACCGGCTCGTCGAGCAGCAGCACCCGTGGTTCCAGGCAGAGGGCGCGGGCGAACTCGACGCGTTTGCGGTCGCCGTACGAAAGGGCCGCGACGGGGGTGTCGAAGTGCGCCCCCAGGCCGACGAGTTCGGCGATCTCCCGGGCCCGGGCGCGGTGTTCGCGCTGCTCGCGTACGGCGCTGGGCAGGCGCAGCGCGCTGGCGGCGAAGCCGGCCCGGGAAAGGGCGTGCCGGCCGAGCAGCAGGTTGTCGGCGACCGAGCCTTCGGTGGTGACGATGTTCTGGAAGGTGCGGGCGACGCCGAGGGCGGCGATCCGGTGCGGGGCGAGCCGGGTGAGTTCGGTGCCGCCGAGCCGGACGGTGCCGGTGGCGGGGCGGCACAGGCCCGACAGGACGTTGAAGCAGGTGGACTTGCCCGCCCCGTTGGGGCCGATGAGGGCGTGCACCGTGCCCGGGGCGACGGTGAGGGAGAGGCCGTCGAGGGCGGTGAGTCCGGCGAACCGGACGGTGACGTCGTGGACCTCGAGGACGGGCGGGTCGGTGCGGGCGCTCACGCGGCCCCCTGCTCGTCGGCGGCCTCGCCGAGGTAGAGACGGCGTACCGCGTCCGTCCGCGCGAGTTCCGCGGCCGGGCCGGACAGGCGTACCTCGCCGACCTCCAGGACGTGGGCATGGTCGGCGAGCGACAGCGCCATGCCGGCGTTCTGCTCGACCAGCAGGACGGCGGTGCCCTGGGCGTTGATCTCGCGGATCACCTCGGCGATCCGCTCCACCATGCGCGGGGCGAGGCCCAGGGACGGCTCGTCGAGCAGGAGCAGGCGCGGCGCGGCCATCAGGGCGCGGCCGATGGCCAGCATCTGCTGTTCCCCTCCGGACAGCAGACCGGCGGCCTGGCCGGTGCGTTCGGCGAGCAGGGGGAAGAGCGCGAACACGCGGTCGCGGGCCTCCCGCACCAGCGCCGGGCTGCGCCGGCCGAGGCCGAGGCCTCCCGCGCGCAGGTTCTCGTCAACGGTGAGCCCGGCGAACACCCGCCTTCCCTCGGGTACTTGGACGACTCCGGCGCGGACCGCCGCGACCGGGTCCTGGCCGTCGAGCGTGGTGTCGCCGTAGCGGATACGGCCGGCGGTGACCGCGCCGCGGTGCAGGCGCAGGGTTCCCGACACGGCGCGCAGCAGCGTCGACTTGCCCGCGCCGTTGGCGCCGAGCAGGGCGACGACCGCGCCGGGCGGGACCGTCAGGGAGACCTGGCGGAGGGCGGACAGGGCGCGGCCGTACATGACGTCGAGTTTCTCGACGCGCAGGACGGCGCGATCGTCCGGTGGTGCTTCGGGCATCACGACTCCTCGGATCCGCGCCTGTCGGCGCGGGCTTCGGGGGGAAGGGGTGCTCACGACAGCACGGGCGGTGAAGAGCGGTACAGGCCTGGGGGCGCGGTCGGGGCGAGGTCCCAAGCGCGCGGTTGCCGGGTTGTGCGGATGCCCAGGGGGCGGTGGTGCGGCTCAGGGCCGCAGCAGGCGGCGGGCGGTCAGCGCCAGGCTGATCTCGACCAGGTCGGAGGGGCGGGACAGGGACCGGCCCGTCAGGTGCTCGAAGCGGCGGATGCGGTTCAGGACGGTGTTGCGATGGCAGTACAGCCGGCGGCCGGCTCGCTGGGCCGAGCCGTCGCAGTCCAGCCAGGCGGTCAGGGTGTCCAGCAGTACGTCGCGGTCGGCGGGCTCCAGGCGCGACAGCGGGCCGAGGACCTGGTCGGCGAGGGCGGTGCCGAGTTCGTGGCCGGAGATGACCAGGGCCGCGGGCAGGTGCGCGGCCAGCCGGACCGTGCCCCCCTCCTCGGGGCAGATCCGCAGCGCGGTGTCGGCCTGGCGCCGGGCGCCGCCCACCGCGGCCAGTCCCTCGACGGCCCCGCCCACACCGATGCGTACGCCCGGATGCGGGGAGGCGGGTTCCGGAAGCTCGCCCTCCGCCAGCGGGACTATGCCGTAGTCCACCTCGACGGCCGTGTGCCAGTGCACGCGCACACCCTCGGGGGCCACCGCGGACCGGGCCGCCGCACATCCCTCGGCCGTGCCGCCGGTGACGGCGACGACCACGTACCGGCCCTGCTCCGGAAGCTCCAGGGCCCGGGCGGCCTCGGGCAGGTCGGCGATGCGGGCGGCGCCGTCGAGGAGGGCGGCGGTCAGCAGTCGCACCCGGTTCTCGCGCCGCCAGGTCAGCTGCCGCTCGGTCTGCCGGTAGGCCTCGGCCACGAGGGTGCAGTGCTCGTCGACGAAGTTCCACATGTCGGACGCCACGTGCACCAGGAGCCGTACGTCCTCCGGTGCCGTCCGTGAGGTCTCCTCGACCAGGCTCTGCCACACCAGGGAGCCGCCGAGCCGGAACGCGTGCAGCAACGCGTCGAGCGGCAGGCCCTGTTCGGCGCGGGTGGCACCGATCCGCCAGGTGCAGCGGCGGGCCGCGTCCCGGGTGCCGCGTGGGTCGAGCAAGGAGGCCACGCTGTGCCGCAGCGAGCGCTGCGCCTCCTGCCAGGTCGTGCCGGGGTCGTTCTCCATGGCGGCCCGGTAGGCCGGTTCCTGGTCCTGCAGGACGGCCACGAGCCGGTCGGTCAGCTCGGGCAGGTCGGCCAGCAGGACCCGGGCCGCGCGGTGCAGGACACGCAGGGCGTCGGCGTCGATCAGCGACCGGCCGGGCCGCGTCCGCGGCTGCGGCACGGCTCCCGGTGCGCTGCGGAACGCCGTTCGTGGCCGAAGGGCTTGCTGCATCGCGGTTCCCCCCAGGGTGTGGGCCGACGGCGCCCACGCGCGAAACCACCCGCCGGTTCCCCGTCGGCCGGGCAGTCCGCGCGCCGGCCGGCGGCTGACTCGTGCTGCCCCGAAGAATGACATACCGCCCGGTCGGTCCCTAGAGGCGTGCACCGGACTTCTCGGCCTGTTCGACGATGCGGGCCAGCTCCACCCGGGAGCGCACACCGAGCGCGGCGTAGACGTTGCGCAGGTGGTAGTCGATGGTGCGGGTGCTCACCGACAGGCTACGGGCCACCTCCCGGTTCGTGGCGCCGTCGGCCACACATCGCGCGATCCGCCACTGCTGGGGCGTCAGCCGGGCCAGCGCCCCGGGTCCCTCCCCGCTCGGCGCGGCTCCGTTCGCCCGCAGCTCACCGCGTGCCTGCCGCGCCCAGACCCCGGCGCCACAGCGCTCGAAGCCCACCAGCGCGGCCCCGAGCCGGTCGCGCGCCTCCCGCAGCCGGCGCCTGCGGCGCAGCCATTTCCCGTACAGCAGCTCGGTCCTGGCGCGTTCGAAGTCGCCGGCGGTGTGCTCGTGCAGGTCCAGTGCGCGCAGGTAGAGCTCGTCGGCGTCCTCCGGCCCGGCCAGCAGGGCGCGGCAGCGCAGCAGTTGGGCCGGGGCGTGCGGGTCGGCGCCGAGACCGGCCCAGACTTCGAGGTCCGCGACGATCGGCCGCGCCTCCTGCGGACGTCCGGCGAGCACGGCGGCCTCCACGTAACAGGGCACCGCGAGCATCCAGACCGCGAAGTGCCCGCGCCGGGGACCGGGCCGCACCAGCGGTCCGAGCCGGTCGGCGGCGTCCAGCGGGCGCCCGCGTCCCAGGTCGGCCCGGGCCGCGGCCCAGTGCGCGAGGGTGGCCGCCTGGGCCAGGCCGTGCCGGCGGGCGGTCGCGAGCGCGGCCGACACATGCCCGGTGACGACGTCCGGCTCCCCCTCGATCGACGCCGCCAGGGCGAGTACGGCGTGATGGTGGGCGGCCGTGTTGCGCTGCCCGGCCCGCTCGGCGGCGCGCAGCCCCTCCTCGGCGTGCGTCCGGGCCTGGGCGTGCCATCCGGCGCGGAGTTCGGCGTAGGCGAGGTACTCCAGGGCGCGGGGTTCGAGCGCGCCGGATCCGCGGTTCCTGGCCGCCGCGAGGGCGCGGGTGCCGGCCCGCACGGCGGACGCCGGGTCGCCCAGCAGCAGGGCGGCCGCCACGGACCTGAGCAGGGTGTCGGGCCGGTCGCCGGTGAGGGCGTGCCCGACCACCCGCCGCAGGTGCGGTTCCGCCGCGTCGAAGCGGCCTTCGAGTACGGCGCGCATGCCGAGGCGGTAGTCCCGCGCCGGCCCGTGAGGGGCCCGCCCGGCGTCCGTGTCGTCCTGGGTCAGCGCCTCGTGACACTCCGTCATGCGGCCCGCCGCCCACGCCGCGTCGGCGGCGGCCAGCGTGGCGGCGGCCGACCGGGCGGGCGCGGTCCCGGCCAGCAACCGGGCGGCGGAGAGCAGGGAGGCGTGGGCGTCGGTGACCGGTCCGTCGTACCGCTCGGCGATCCCCCGTACGAGTTCTGCGCGCCCGCGCACGGCCGGCGGGGTCGCCTCTCCGGGCGGTTCGGGGAGCAGCCGGAGCGCGTGCCGGGAGTTCCCGGCGAGCAGGGCCTGTTCGGCGGCGTCCGTACGGCGGTCCGCCCGGAGCGTGGCCTGCGGGGTCAGCTCGGCGGCACGGGCGTGGGCGACGGAGCGCAGCCGGGCCGAGGCCGAGGCCGTCGCGGCGGCGGCCGACAGTTCCTCCGCGAGGAGTGGTTCGCAACCGGTGGCGGCCCAGGCCCGGTGGAGCAGCGCGAGCAGGCGGTGCCCGGCGGCCTCGTGGGCCCGGGCGAGGGCGCGGTGCGCGGCGCGGCGGCGGTCGGGAGCGGCGCCGGCGTGGACGGCCCGGCGGACCAGGCCCGAGTGGAAGCGGAACCGTCCGTCGGTCAGGGCCAGCGCCTCGGGGAACGGATCCCGGCCGAGAGCGGGGCCGTTCAGGGCGCGCTGGACGAGGCCGGCGTCGACGTCCCCCGCGTCCGGTTCCCGCAGGGCGGCGGCGACCGTCAGCAGCAGGTCGTCCGCGTCGGCCCACGCCGTCCCGCCCGGGCACCGGCCCACCACGCCGGTCAGCGCGGCGGCGTCGGCCAGCGGCCTGGCAGGCACGCGTTCGCCGGACAGTTCGGCGGGCGAGAGACGGCGCAGCAGGGCCAGCAGCAGGGCGGGGTTGCCCGCCGCCTCCTCCAGGAGGTCCGCCCGGAGTTCGGGTGGGACCTCCCCGCCCGTGGCCTCGTCGAGGAGGGCGTCGGCGTCCGCCGTGGAGAGCGGGTGCAGGCGCAGTACGGGCAGACCGGCGAAGTCGCGGGCGAGCGGGCCGCGCGTGGAGAGCAGCAGGCCGACGCGGCCCGCCGTGTGCAGCCGGCGGGCCGCGCACGCCAGCGCGGTGCGCGAGGCGGGGTCCCAGAGGTGCACGTCGTCGACGCAGACGAGCAGGGGGGCGTGTGCGGCCGTGGCGCGCAGGGCGTCCAGCAGGTCACCGGCCGCCGTGTCCGCCGTGACGTCCTCCTTGGGGGCGCCCTTTCCGGGGGCGCCCGCGCTGCGCCGCAGGGCGCGAAGGTCGGCGTACGGGCGTCCGGGGGCGGTGGGGTCCGTGCGGACGTGGAGGACGGGGCCGGCGGTGAAGGTGCGGGCCGCGTGGTGCAGGAGGGTGGTGCGGCCGAGGCCGGGCTCCCCGGTCACGGCGAGTACGGCGCCGCCCGATGCGAGCCGGTCCGACAGCGCCTCCACCGCGTGCAGTCGGGAGCGGCGGCCGTACAGCTGTGGGGGTGCCGTCGCGGTCGTCTGTCCGGTCATTCCCGTGACGCTACGGGCGAGTAGCGAGGCCCGGAAGCCGAACGTCCGCGAGCGAACGGCGACTTGTGCGGCCTATGACCTGCCCGTTCACCCGGTGGAGCGGGCGAACGGCGTGTGCCCGCGCCCAGCCGGACCGATGTCCGCCGGGGCACGGGCACAGCGTGCCGGGCCGGTGGGTCAGGAGGTGTGCGGGCAGTTGCCCCGGTACTCCTCGATGGTCAGGCTCGGGCGGGGCAGCGGGCACAGGAACTGCTCGTAGCGGGTGTCGTTGTCGATGAACCGCTTGAGCCAGGACACGCTGTACTTCGCGATCGTCGTGTTGGACGTGTTCGGGGAGAAGTGGGTGGCGTTGTTCAGCTCCAGGTAGGCGCGGTCCAGGGAGCCGCGCAGGCTGTTGTAGAAGGGCTCGGCGTGGGAGGCGACCGGGGCGATCGAGTCGCCGTCGGCGCCCACGATCAGCGTCGGTGTGGTGAGCTCGGGCCAGCTCTTGTCGAGGTTCCAGGGCGTCAGCGGGATCGCGGCCTGGAGGGCGGGACGGGTCTTGGCGGCCTCCAGACTGCCGCCGCCACCCATGGAGTGGCCCATCACGCCGAGCCGGGTGCTGTCGACGCGGCTGCGGACCGAGCTGCGCTCGGTGAGGTAGTCCAGGGCGGCGAGGAGCTGGCGGCCCCGGGAGTCCGGCTGGTCGAGCGTGGTGAGGGTGTCGATGGTGAACACCACGAAGCCCTGGGAGGCCAGGCGCGGGCCGAGCCAGGAGATGGAGGACTGGGTGCCGGTGTAGCCGGGCGAGATGGCCACGGCGCCGAAGGTGCCGTCCGCGGTGGTGGCCGGGTAGTAGATCGTGCCGCCGCCGAAGCCGGTGACGGCGAGGGAGGAGACGGTGGTGTCGGAGACGGAGTAGTGGCCGCGGGCCGCCTCGATGCTGGAGGTGCTCGGGGCCGGGCCGCGCTCGTACGGGTTGTCGGCCGCGTGGGCGCCGGGGCTCGTCAGGGTGCTGAGCCCGACGACGGCGGCGATCGCCGCGGCGGCTCCGGCGAGCCGGCGCGCACGGCGGCCGGCGCCTCTGCGCGACGGGGTGGAGACGGGGGTGGCGGGGGTGGAGGGGGTGGTGCGCGGGTGCTGCAGCACGACGAGTCGTCCTCTCGATCGTGGCGAGCCGCCCGCCCGGGGCACAGGAAGCACCATGCACTGCCCATGGGTCCCCCCGGCGGGGCGCCGCCGACTGACTGGCCGTGCCACTGTCGAGGGGGACCGCAGCTGGAGGGACCGGCAAAGTCACCAGTCTTGCGGGAGGCGAGAGGCGGGCTTCCGATGCAGGGCGTCGGGCGCCGTGCGTCGGGCGGGCCTCGGGTCAGCATCGGTGGCCGACTGCCGCCAGCTCTCGGCAGACCTGCGTCAGGGCAACCTCACAAGCCGCCCCTCGGCAGCCCCTGCGCCGCCCCCCCCAACGCCCTCGGGTCGCGCCGCGCCGCGCCGACGGACGATCCCGGGAGGTGCACATTGCCCCCGGCAGCCGGGCAGCCGGGCCACTCACTGTCCGCCGGCGGAAGGCGCGCGGGCGCAGTGCGCGGAATCTCTCACCCCGGCGCACCCCCATACACCCCCGGCGCCAGGGCCGGCCCCCGTGCGATCCCCGACGCCTCCGCACCCACCGCCTGCGTCAGCGCGCGGTATCCCTTTCCGCCATTCGTGTGACACTCTCAGCCAGACCGGCGGCATTCGTGCCGGTCCTCGCGATGTTCGGACCGTGGGAGAGGCAACGCATGCGTATCGGACTGCTCGGCACCGGCCCCTGGGCGCAGATGGTGCATGCCCCCGCCCTGAGCGGACACGACGAGCTGGACTTCGTCGGGGTGTGGGGCCGCCGCCCGGCCGCCGCCAAGGAGCTGGCGGAGCGTCATGGCACGCGCGCCTACGACGACGTGGACGCCCTGCTCGACGAGGTGGACGCGGTGGCCGTCGCGCTGCCCCCGGCCGTGCAGGCGGACCTCGCCGTGCGGGCGGCGCGGGCGGAGTGTCATCTGCTGCTCGACAAGCCCCTCGCCCCGACGGTCGCCGAGGGGCGGGCCGTGGCCGAGGCCGCGCGCCGGTCGGGTGTCGCCTCGGTCGTCTTCTTCACCACGCGCTTCCA
The DNA here is from genome assembly GCF_040686175.1 of Streptomyces sp. NPDC086077. Lineage (NCBI taxonomy): Bacteria > Bacillati > Actinomycetota > Actinomycetes > Kitasatosporales > Streptomycetaceae > Streptomyces > Streptomyces sp. NPDC086077. The sequence continues at coordinate 11,296 of NZ_JBFBJT010000189.1, forward strand.
GAGCGAGCCCGAGGCATGGATCGCCGAGCAGGCCGCGAGCGACGGCTGGTTCGTGGGCCGCGCCCAGTGGCTGGGCGCGGTGTTCAGCAGCGACGACAGCCCGTTCGCCGCGTCACCGTGGCGGCGCGAGAAGGGCGCCCTGTGGGACGTGGGCCCCCACGCCCTGTCGGTGCTGCTGCCGGTCCTCGGCGACGTGACCGGCGTGCCGGCCGCGGCGCACGGCCCGCAGGACACCGTGCACGCCGTCCTCGACCACGTCACCGGCGCCTCCAGCACCCTGACCCTCAGCCTCACCGCCCCGCCCGCGGCGGCGGGCACCGCCGTCGAACTGCGTGGCGCGAGCGGGGTGACGGCTCTCCCGGAGAGCACCGAGGGCGCGCTGCCCGCGTTCTCCCGGGCCGCCGACGCGCTGCTCACCGCCGCCCGCACCGGCCGTCCGCACGCGTGCGACGCGGGGTTCGGGCTGCGGGTCACCGAGATCCTTGCGTCGGTGCAGGACGTGCTCGACCGGCCCGTCGACTGAGCCGCCCAGCGCACGACAGAGCGGGGGGCACGGAACGGACGCCGATTTTTCATTC
>NZ_JBFBJT010000190.1:0-11604 GCF_040686175.1 Streptomyces sp. NPDC086077
GGTGGACTTCCTTCCGCCACCGCACAACGCGAACGTGCTCATCGAGGGCGAGCCGATCCTCATCCCGGTGCTCGACCCGGCCGACGCCCTGTGGGTCGCCGAGCAGCCCGCCCGCGTGGAGTCCATCCGCGACTTCGGGCTGCACTCCCTCCTCTCCGTGCCGATGCGGGCACGGAACACCGCCCTCGGCCTCACCACGTTCCTCCGGTCGCTCAATCCCGTCCCGTTCCAGCCCGACGACGTCCTGCTGGCCCGGGAGCTGGTCGCGCGGGCGGCGCTGTGCGTCGACAACGCCCGCCGCTACACGCGGGAGCACACGGCGGCGATCACCCTCCAACGCAGCCTGCTGCCACAGGCACTGACGGGCGGTACGGCGCTGGAGGTGGCCTCCTACTACCTGCCGGCCGATCCGAGCGGCGGGGTCGGCGGCGACTGGTTCGACGTGTTCCCGCTGTCCGGGGGCCGCGTGGGCCTCGCCGTCGGGGACGTCGTGGGCCACGGCATCACCGCCGCGGCGGCGATGGGACGGCTGCGCACGGCGGTGCAGACCCTCGCCGACATGGAGATGCCGCCGGCCGATCTGCTGGCCCACCTCGACGACCTCGTGCTGCGGCTGAGCGAGGAGAAGACCGACGAGAGCACGACGGCCTTCCTCGGGGCGACCTGTCTGTACGCCGTGTACGACCCGGTCAGCAGGCTCTGCACGATGGCCCGCGCCGGGCATCCGCCTCCCGTGGTCGTGGCGCCCGACGGCCAGGTCTCCTTCCCGGAGCCCCCGGCCGGTCCGCCGCTCGGGCTGGGCGGCATGGGGTTCGAGTCCACCGAGATCGAACTCGCCGAGAACAGTCTCTTCGGCCTCTACACCAACGGCCTCATCTCCGGAGCCGACCGCGACATGGAACTCGGCATGTCTCGCCTCGGCGAGGTACTGGCAGGTCCCCCCACCACCACGGACGAGCCACCCGCATACCGCGAGGACCCCCGTCCGGACGCGAAAAGGGGCGCTGTTGGGGGCGAGGCTGTCGCCGGGGACGAGGGCAGCCGACTGGGCGGCGGCGGTGCCCGGAGTGACGACGTCCGGCTGGACCCGAGCGAGGTTGAGTCCGAGGGCGTTGGCGCGGACGCGGGCGCGGGTGCCGCGGGGAGCGAGGGCGGTCGCGCGGGTGCGAGCGAGGTGGAGTGCGGGCGCGGGGCGGAGTGCGGGCGCGGTCTCGCGGACGGCGGAGGTGGTGGTGCGGACGCCGGTCTCGCGGGCGGTGCGGACGCTTGTGGCGCCGAGGGTGCGGGCGGTGCGGACGCTTGTGGCGCCGAGGGGGACAGTTGCCGCGTGGATGCGAGGCCGGCGGGGCCCGGTGGTGGGCATGCGCACGCGAGTGTGGCCGGAGACAGCGGCGCGCGCGCCGGCCGCGCGCCGGGCGGCGACCTCGCGGCCCTCTGCGCGTCCGTGGTGCGGCGGCTCGTGCCCGTGGCCCAGCCCGACGACATCGCGTTGCTCCTGACCCGCACCCACGTCCTGGGCGCCGACCACGTCGTCTCCTGGGACGTCCCCGCGGACCCGGCAGCCGTCGCCGACGTCCGGGCCCGCGCGACCCGCCAGGTCGCGGCCTGGGGTCTGGAGGAGCTGGCCATGACCACGGAGCTGATCGTGAGCGAACTGGTCACCAACGCGGTCCGCTACGCCGAACCCCCCATCCATCTGCGCATGCTCCGCGACTCCCGGCTGACCTGCGAGGTCGCCGACGCCAGCAGTACCGCGCCGCGTCTGCGGCACGCCCGCAGCACGGACGAGGGTGGTCGGGGCCTGTTCCTCGTGGCCCAGCTCGCCCATCGGTGGGGCGCCCGCCACACCCCGGGGGGGAAGATCATCTGGGCGGAGCAGGAGATCCCGTGAGGCGTCGGAACAAGTGTCAGCGCGCCGACGACGGCGACGACGGCGACCGGCACGTTGATCAGGAGCGTCGAGCCCCAGGCGTGGTCCTCCAGCAGCCATCCGGCCAGCAGCGGCCGACGGCGACGGCGAGACCGGTGGTGGCGGTCCAGGCCGTGATGGCCTTCGCGCGTTCGCCCCTGGGGAAGATCGCCACCAGCAGCGACAGCGTGGCCGGCATGACCACGGCGGCACCGACGCCCATGACTGCCCGCGCTGCGATGACGTGCACTCCGGCCGGCTGGTCCTGCGCGTCACCGACGACGGCAGGACCCGAACGGACCCCGCACCGGGCGGGAGCGGGGGCTTCGGCCTGGTGGGGATGGCGGGGGCGGTCGACGCGCTCGGCGGGCACCTGGAAGCGGGGCCGGCAGCCGAGGGCGGCTGGCGCGTCCAGGCCTCGCTGCCTCTCGGGCGCCCCTCCGCCCGCAGCTCCTGAGCGCCTCGGTACGGTCGAGGCGGACCGGCCGCCACCCCCCCGTAGGCTGGATTCGTGCGTGACGGACAGGAGGCTGCTGCGGTGACCGGGACGACAGTGGCGCAGGTCATGGCCGAGCTGGCCGTGCTCGAGGACCCGAGGACACGCGCGGTGAACGAGAAGCACGGTGACGATCACGGCGTGAACCTCGGCAAGCTGCGCGCGCTCGCGAAGCAGCTCAAGACGCAACAGGACCTCGCGCGCGAGCTGTGGGGGACGGGGGACACCGCGGCGAGGCTCCTGGCCCTGCTGATCTGCCGTCCGAAGGCGTTCGAGCGCGACGAACTGGACACCATGCTGCGCGAGGCACGCGCGCCCAAGGTGCACGACTGGCTCGTGAACTACGTGGTCAAGAAGAGCCCGTACTCCGAAGAACTGCGCCTGGCCTGGTTCGGGGATCCGGATCCGGTGGTCGCGAGCGCCGGCTGGGCGCTGACCGCCGAGCGCGTGGTGAAGAAGCCCGAGGGCCTCGACCTCGCCGGACTGCTCGACGCCATCGAGGCGGAGATGAAGGACGCCCCGGACCGCCTGCAGTGGGCGATGAACCACTGCCTGGCCCAGATCGGGATCGAGCACGCCGAGTATCGCGACCGGGCGACGGACATCGGCGAGCGGCTGGAAGTACTCAAGGACTACCCGACTCCCCGGAACTGCACGTCCCCCTTCGCCCCCACCTGGATCGCCGAGATGGTGCGCCGCCGGCAGGCGGGACACCAGAACCCCGATGCTCTGTCAGGCAGAGCATCTTGAGAATGGACTAAAGTGGGATGTGTGACTGCGCACCGTGACTCCGGGGAAGAGACCGAGGCCGTGGCGACCGGGACCGGGGACTCCCGCGACGGGTACGGCAACGGATACGACTTCGGGATGGCCATCGGTGTCGTGTTCCGCGCATACGCGAAGGCGACGGAAGCCGCTGTGGGGGACATCCCGGGTGGGCCGCGGGGTTACTTCGTGCTCACGGCCGCGGTGCAGGGTGAGGCGAGCAGTCAGCGTTCCCTGGCCGATCGGTTCGGTGTGGACCGGACGGTGATGACGTACCTCCTGGACGATCTGGAGCGGGCCGGCCTGGTCGAGCGCAGGCCGGACCCTTCCGACCGCAGGAGCCGGCACATCGTCGCCACCGAGCACGGCCGGGAGCGGTGGGCAGAACTGTCCCGCCGGGTCTCGCTCGTGGAGCAGCACATCCTCGCGCCGCTGCCCGAGGAGTCACGGGCGGGTTTCCAGTCCATGCTGTGCGCACTCGCAGGACACCTGGACGCACACGGTCCCGCCGTCGATCTCTGCCAGGTCGCCGCCGACTTCGACATCACCGGAGAAGGGGACCGCGCACCGCGCCGAGGCCGACGGCGCACCGCCGGCTGACACCGACGCGGAACGGCCGACACGCCCGCCCGCGACCGACCCATCGCGTCAGCGCCCCCGTTCGCGCGCCACCAGTTCCCGCGCGGCGGGCGCCACTTCCGCGCCGAAGCGCTCGATCGTGGCCGGGTCGTCGCCGCCGATGACGAAGGCGCTGAGACCGTGCTCGAGGGCGAGGCCGGCGATCTGCTCCGACCATGCCTGCACGGGTCCGTCGAGCAACCCCTGCGATGTGGGGGAGAACCGGACGTTCATGAAGTTCATCAGCCGGCGGACGGCCGACGGAGAACGCCCGGCAGCCTCGGCCGCCTCGTCGATGCGGGCGTTCATCTCCGGCAGCGACTCGGCGCCCCGCGGCAGGTATTCCATGGAGGGAAGCCAGCCGTCGCCCACGGCGCCGGTGAGGGCGAGCATCCTGGGCTTGTACGCGCCGACCCAGACGGCGATGTCGTGCGCCGGCCGGGGGCCGCGTTTCGCCCCGTCGACCTCGTAGTACCGGCCGTGGTGGCGGACCCCGCCGCGCGCGTCGGTGTCCCAGATGTCGCGGATGACGGCGATCCCCTCGCGCAGCGCCTCGACAGCCTCTCCGGCCGTGAGGCGTCGGCCTCCCATGGCTTCGATGCCGTCCCAGAAGGCGCCCGCTCCGATGCCGAGTTCGAAGCGGCCACCGGAGAGGAGGTCCAAGGAGGCGGCAGCGCGCGCCAGGACGGCCGGCGGGCGGAGCGGGAGGCTGGTGACGTTGGCGCTGATGTGGACGTTCTCGGTGCGCGCGGCCACGTAGGCGAGCAGCGTGGAGGTGTCCAGGTACGAGGCCTGGTACGGGTGGTCCTGGAAGGTGACGAGGTCCAGACCCGACCGGTCGGTGGTGACAGCCAGGTCGACGGCCTGCTGGGGCCTGCCTGCGGCCGGTGTGACGAACGAGCCGAAGAGCAGGTCGTGTCCGTAGTCGGTCATGGGGGAGGTCCTTAGCTCGGGAGCGCGTCGGCCGAGGTGGTCCGCGCGTCCGGGTACGGATCGATGTTGAAGTTGTCCCGGAAGAGGTTTCCCGGGTCGTAACGGCGCTTGATCTCCCGCAGCCGATTCAGGACGGTGGGCGGGAAGGCGTCGTGGAGCCGTTCGGGGCGGCGGTCGGTCTCGAAGCTGAGGTAGAGGCCGTCGAAGTGGTGCCGCAGCGGGTCCCAGAGGCCGTTGACGGTGTCGTGACCGGCTCCCATCGCGGTGACCTGGAAGGCGGACGCCCGGTGGGGGAAGGCCGTGTCCCCGGCGGGGACGTCGGCGATGGCGCCGCCCATCGCGCGGAGTTCGAAGAAGTACACCTTCCCCGTGCGCAGAAGGGCTGCGGCGTCCTGCGCGAACTCGGGGGTGAGCTTGGGGAGGAACGCCGAGCGGGAGACCGGATCACCGAAGCCACGTTGGCCCTCGGGCCCGACGTCGGCGGCGGAGGCCATGACCCCCATGTAGGGGGTGACGACGACCTGTTGCTGGGCGAGCAGGCCTGTCTGCGCGAAGGGAGTCAGGCGCTCCACGATGACGTCGGGGTCGGGGTTGTCCACGATGCCGAGGAGCTGGTAGCTCCACTGGCCCTGCCGTGGGCGCCCGGTGATGAAGAAGACGGTGGTGTCCCGGGGCGCCTCGGAGGCGACTCTGCCGAAGTCCGCCATCGCCTTCGCGATGTCCGTGGTGAGGAACGTGAGATGGGCGTGGCCGACCTGGCCGACCGGGTCCGCCTGGAACTCGAAGGCCGTGCCGACGCCGAAGTTCGCTCCCGCGCCCCGTACCGCCCAGAACAGGTCGGGGTGCTCGTCGGCGCTGGCACGTACCTTGCTGCCGTCGGCGAGCACCAGCTCCACGGCGCGCAGGTGGTCGATGGTGAGGCCGTGTGCGCGGCCGAGCAGGCCGATGCCCCCCGCGGTCGCGAGACCGCCGACGCCGACGCCGCCGTAGTCGCCCGAGCCGAGTGCCCAGCCGTGCGGGTGGAGGGCGGCCGCCACCTGCTTCCAGGTCGCACCCGGTCCGATGCGTACCAGGCGCCGCGCGGGGTCGAGCACCTCGATGCCGTTCATCCGCCGCAGGTCGACGACGAGCCCGCCCTTGTTGGTCGAGCGGCCGCTGATGCCGTGGCCGGCGCTGCGGATGCCGAGCGGCAGATGCGTGTGCCGCCGCGCGAATCCCAGTGCGTCGGCGACCTCGTCCGGGGTGCCGGGGCGCAGCACCAGGCCGGGCGACCCGCCGCGCAGGTAGGTGGACCTGACGCCGTCGTAGCCGGGGTCGCCCGGCTCGATAGCGTGGGCAGCCAGCGACTTCGGTACTGACGCGTAGTCGATGCCGGGGCGGCGACGGGAGCGTGCGGCGAGCGAACGCTGCGGGGGCACGGTCCCGGACGCTGCGTCCGCCAGGGCGGCGAGCCGCTGCACGTCCCGTGCCGAGTCCACGGGGACCACCACGGGGCGGCCCTGCTCGGCCAGCGTGGACAGCTCCTCGGCGGATGCCCCACGGGGAGCGGTCACCCAGGCGGAGGCATCGGTGACGAGCCTGCCCGGCGCCAGGGCGTCGAAGCTCTCCTTGGCCTTGGCCACGACCGTCGGCCAGGGCGCGGCGGCGTCCTTCGGTGATGGCGCGGGCAGGTCCGGCAGGTCCACGCCGATGCTGATGCCGCGGGTCCGGCCCGCCAGCCAGGTGGCCGCGGTCCACGGGTCCAGACCGGCTGCGGGCCTCGCCGACCCGTCGGGTGTCGCCACGACGACCAGAGCGAGACCTCGTTCGTCGGCCAGCCCGGCCAGCTCGTCCCACCGGCCCGCGAGAGCCCCGGGGTCCGAAGGGTCGAGGGCGATTCCAAGCTCCATGCCCGTCTCACTCCTACCGTGCGCTTCACCTATCATATGTAGAGCAAACGTTCTGCACCGCAGCGTATTCCTGATGGATCACCCTGGATGATTGAGTCTGCTCAATGCTCTTAAATCTATACTATCTCCACAGGATACTAGTGGGCCGCGGCGCCCGCTCTTCCGCCGCGGCCCTCAGCGCACGGCGCGTGCCAGAGTCACTTCTTCGAGGAGCTGCGGGCCGTTGTTGCGCACACTGTTGACCTCGGTCGAGACTGGCCGGGCGTCCAGGTGGCCGTCCGCGGGCCGGGTCAGCAGCGTCCGCAGCTCGTCGGGGTCCTGGTGGTGGGGATCGAGCCAGGCGTCGTAGTGATCCGGGGTGAGGGCCAGCGGCATGCGGGGGTGGACGCGCCCGGCGGCGTCGGTGGCCTCGGTGGTGATGATCGTGCAGGTCGTCAGCCATGCCGCGGGGTCGTCGTCCTGCTTGATGTCCGGGTTGCGCCAGTAGTCGTACAGCCCGGCGAGCGCCATCACCTGGTCGTCCTCGGGGTGGATGAAGTACGGCTGCTTGCGGGCCTTGCCCGTGATGGGGTCCTTGGCCTGCTGCCACTCGTAGAAGCCGTCGGCAGGCAGCAGGCAGCGGTGTCTGGTGAAGGCGCGGCGGAAGGCGGGCTTCTCGTGCACGGTCTCCACGCGCGCGTTGATCATCCGCGCGCCGACCTTCACGTCCTTGGCCCACGACGGCACCAGGCCCCAGCGCAGCGGCCGCAGCTCACGCGCCGCCGGCGCGGCTCCGCCCGCGCCGCGCGGAGCGCGTTCGAGGACTGCCCAGACCTGGTCCGTCGGCGCGACGTTCCAGCTCGGGGCGATCGTCTCCTCGGGGCGCCAGTCGGTGACCTCGAAGAGCTGGACCAGGTCCTCGGGGCTTCGGGTGGATGAGTAGCGGCCGCACATACCGCCACTCTCCCACCATGTCCGTCACCCGCGTCCGAGCCGCTCAGCGGTGGTGCCCGGCCAGGACGGCCTCCGCCTCGTGAACGACCCCACGTACGATCTCGCCGGCCGGCTGAATGTCGTGTACGAGCGCGGCCGACTGCCCGGCGAACGGCATGTACTCGTCGCCCCGGCCGGCGTGCACGGCCTGCATCAACCGTGGCACGACCTCTTTCGGGTCGATGTCCTCGGGGCTGTCGCGCAACGTGTCCACGAAGGGAGTCCGCAGCGCCCGCGGCACGCCGAAGCTGCCGGGGCGGTTGTACGGCGGAAGGATCCGCTCGCTGCCGGCCACCTTCACGGCGTCGGTCGCGTCGGCCGCGAGGATCCGCTGCTTCCACTCGTCGGACGCGGGCATCTCCTCCGACGCGAGGAAGCGGGTGCCCATGGAGACGCCCTGCGCGCCGAGGGCGAGCGCCGCGGCGAGGCCGCGCCCGTCGGCGATGCCGCCGGCCGCGATCACCGGGGTCTCCCCGGCCATGTCCACGACCTGGGGCACGATCACCAGGGTGCTTACCTCGCCCCCGTGGCCGCCTGCCTCGCCGCCCTGCGCGATGAGGACGTCCACGCCCGCGTCCAGGGCCTCGGCGGCCTGCCGGGCGTCCATCACCTGCTGGATCCAGAGGATGCCCGCGTCGTGTGCCCGGCTGATCAGGTCCTGAGGAACGGCCAGATGGAAGGAAATGACAGCCGGGTGTTCCTCGATCGTGGCCTGGAAGGCGTCCTCGTCCAGTGGCCGGGTCGTGTGGTTGATCGCGAACGGGCGGCTTGTCAGCCGGCGCATCTCGCCCCACTCGCGTTGGAGGTCGGAGACGGATCGGCCGGCCGTACCCAGGCTTCCGAGTCCGCCGGCCTCGCACACGGCGGCCGCCAGCGGAACCTCGCTCCAGGGGCCGAACGGCGCGCAGACGACGGGTAGTTCGATGCCGAGCAGCTCACAGACAGGGGTGCGGAGCATAGGTGCCTCCCGCTCGATCCGCGGGGCTGCCACGGATCTCCGCCGTGGGCGGACGGTTGGATTCCGCTTCTTTCGCCAGTTTATCCGGGGCCCTGGAGGGAGGCACCCTCTCGCCCTGGGTGGAGTCGCAGGTGAAGGGCGGGCACCGGCCCTGCGCCATGGCTCGCCGTTCCTCGCGGGCGACGCCGCCAGCGTGGTCGACCCCTCGGCCGCCTAGGGCGCGAACCGCGCGGTGCTGGAGGCGGAGATCCCGAACTCGCCGAACTCTCCGACGGGTCCATGACCGCGAGCGCCCGGATGTTCGCACCCCTGCCGACGCACCCGGTCGTCAGGAACGTCCGCACGTCATCGAGGCCGCCCGCCGCTCGCTCGACGCCGCCGGCTGCGGCGAGCGGGGGGCCTACCGGACGGGCGACTTCGCGGACGTACCGCCGGGCGGCGACGTCCCGGGTGCTGCACGACTGGGACGACGACCGCTGCCACGAGATCGTGAGCCACTGCCGCGCGATGCCCGCACACGCCGACCTGCTCGTCGTGGAACGCGTGCTGCCCGCCGACGGCTCGCTCTCGCCGGCCACCGCCTGGGACCTCCACATGATGCGCAACGTCGGCGGCCGTGAACGAACCGCGCACTACGCCCGCCTGCTCAGCCGCGCGGGACTCACCCTCACCCTGACCAGGGCCTGTTCGTTCGGATCAGGTGGGCCCGCTCGGGGTCGAGGCCTACGGCGTGCCGGGCAGCCGGACCGTGACGAGGAGACCGCCGGCGGGGCGGGGGACGAGGTCGAGGGTCCCGTCGTGGGCGCGGACGACGCTGTGCACGATGGCCAGGCCGAGGCCGACGCCGGCGTGCTCGTCGGCGCGGACGCGTTCCGTTCCGCGCTGGAAGGGTTCGGTGAGCGTCGGGACCAGTTCCGGTGGGAGCCGACGGCCCGTGTTCTCGACCCGCAGCACGCTCGTGTCGCCGTGCGCCTCGGTGTTGACCGTCACGGTGCCGCCGGCGGGGAGGTTGTGGACGACGGCGTTCTGGACGAGGTTCGTCACCATCCGCAGCAGGAGTTCCGTGGAGCCGCTGGTCCGGGCCGCCCCGCCGGTGACGTCGAGCGTGATCCGGCGCTGCTCGGCGAGGGGAAGCAGCGTTTCGGCGGCTTCTTCGGCGACGAGGGAGAGGTCGACGCTCTCGCGGGTGAAGTGTCCGCGGTCGCCGCGGCTGAGCAGCAGGAGGGCCTCCGTGAGGTCGATCGCCCGTGTGTTGACGGCGTGCAGGCGCTCGATGAGTTCGTCCCGTTCCCGCGTGGGGTCCTTGCGGGCGACGTCGAGGAGCGTCCGTGAGATCGCCAGCGGGGTGCGCAGCTCGTGGGAGGCGTTCGCGGCGAACCTCTGCTGCTCGGCTAGGTGCGACTCTAGTTGTTCGAGCATCGAGTCGAACGCGTCGGCGAGTTCACGGAACTCGTCGCTGCGGCCATGCAGGCGGATCCGGTGGGACAGCGACCCGTTCCCGGCCATCCGTGCCGCGGCCGTGATCTGGGCGAGCGGTGCGAGCATCCGGGCCGCGAGGACCCATCCCCCGACGAGGCCGAACACGAGCAGGAAGAGCATCGCCAGGGCCGCGGCGGGGGCGAAGGTGCGCACGAGGAGGTAGCGGTTGGGCGAGATCCCGAGAAGGCCCTTGGGGGTGTCGGGCACGTAGCGCAGCAGGAACACCCACACCACGGCCAACAGGAGAGCACCGGCGACGACGAGGAACCCGGCGTAGCTGAGGGTGAGTTTCAGTCGGGCGCTGAGCCCTGGGCGTCTAAGCATGCGTACTGCCGGGGCGCGTGGTGTCGGGGCCGATGTCGATCCGGTAGCCGACGCCGGGCACCGTGGCGATGATCCATGGTTCGCCGAGCCGTTTGCGCAGGGCGGAGACGGTGATGCGCACGGCGTTGGTGAGGGGGTCGGCGTTCTCGTCCCAGGCCCGTCCCAGCAGTTCCTCGGCGCTGACGACCCCGCCCTCGGCGGCGACCAGGACTTCCAGCACCGCGAACTGTTTGCGGGTGAGCGCGACGTAGCGTCCGTCGCGGAAGACCTCCCGGCGGAAGGGGTCGAGCCGCAGGCCCGCCATCTCGCGGACCGGCGGCCGGGCGTAGGCGCGTCTGCGGTCGAGCGCCCTCAGCCGCAGGACGAGCTCGCGCAGTTCGAACGGTTTGGTGAGGTAGTCGTCGGCGCCGAGCCCGAACCCGGAGGCCTTGTCGTCGATCCGGTCGGCAGCGGTGAGCATGAGGATCGGGATGCCGCTGCCGGAAGCGACGATGCGCCGCGCGACCTCGTCGCCGGAGGGGCCGGGGATGTCGCGGTCGAGGACCGCGAGGTCGTAGGAGTGGACGCCGAGCAGTTCCAGGGCGGAGTCGCCGTCGCCGGCGATGTCGGCGGCGATCGCCTCCAGCCGCAGACCGTCACGGACGGCTTCGGCCAGGTAGGGCTCGTCCTCCACGATCAGTACACGCATGTCTGAAGCCTAAGCAGCACCCATGGCGCCGACGTACGCGAAGACGGGTGCGCAGCGGACACCCGGCTCAGCCCGCCGGCGCCGGGAGCGGCCGGTCCGACGGCGCTGTCGCCGTGGTGCGCCACCAGCGGCGCGACGCGAGCGCGGCCAGCACGGCGCCGGCGGCGTTGACCAGTACGTCGTCCACGGAGAACACCCGGTCCAGCCGCAGGACGTACTGCGCGGTCTCCACCAGGACCGAACAACCCGCCCCGAGCGCCAGGATCCGCGGCACGGACGCCAGCGCCGCGAACCGGATCGGGGCGAAGAACCCCAGGGACGCGAAGACCAGCAGGTTGCCGACGATCCCGAGCGGCCCCATCGTGGCCAGGTCCCGCAGCGGTGCCAGGCTCACCCGCGCGGGGACCGTGCCGGCCCCGGCCCCGGGCATCATGGTCAGCCACAGGAACGGCACCGTCCCGTGGACCATGCCCACCTCGGCGAGCGACATCCGCCACGCCGTCGTGCCGTCGGCGGGGCGTCCGTGCCGTCCACAGCGCTGCTGGCAGGAGCAGACCGGGACGGTTCCAACTA
>NZ_JBFBJT010000191.1:0-11443 GCF_040686175.1 Streptomyces sp. NPDC086077
TCGGCACAGGTGTCGCCGACGAGATGGCGGATGAGGGCGGAGACGATCGGGTCGACTCCCGGCCGTGCCTGCCTGCCCCCCACCCGCCTGCCCGCTCCGACCGACCCGCACGACACCGGACACGCACCCCACCCGGGTTGCCTCCTGCGAGGGATGAAGGACGAGGATGAACGGTAGACCGCGGACGCGAGTCCGTGCCCTGCGCCGCCGCGTCGCTTTGGCTTCGGCCACGGTTCTGATCGGCACTCTGCTCCAGGCCGTGGCCCAGCCCGCGACGGCCGCCGACCGCGGCACCGGCCGCCCCGACCTGCCCGCCTCCGCGAAACCGGTGGCGGTTGAACCGGTCGCCGTCACCCCGCGCGCGGCCATGAAGGGGCCCCGCACCCCCGCGCGGGCCCCCCGCGCCACGTGGCCGAAGACCGCAGCGGCCACCGTCGACCTGTCCGGCTCCTCCTCCTCGGTCGTCCCCGCGAAGGGCCTGCCCCTCGCGGTGGGCGGCACCCGGACCCCCGACGCGGTGCGCGCCCGGCTCCTGGACCGCGCGACGGCCAGGCGGGCCGGTGCGGACGGCCCGGTGTTCACCCTCCAGTCCGCCGCCCCGGCCGACGCGCAGGCCTCCACGGTGCGCGCCCGCCTCGACTACTCCGCCTTCGCCGGGTCGTTCGGCGGCGGATACGCCGACCGGCTGAAGCTGGTCCGGCTGCCGGCCTGCGCGCTCACCACGCCCGCGAAGGCGGCCTGCCGTACGGCGACGCCCGTCGAGACCGTCAACGACACCGAACGGCAGACCCTCACCGCCGAGCACGTCACCCTTAAAGGCACCGGCGTCACCGTCCTCGCGGCCGTCGCCGAGGACGCGAGCATGGGCGGCGACTACAAGGCGACCCCGCTCGCGCCGTCCGCGCAGTGGAGCACAAGCCTGAACACCGGGGACTTCGCCTGGTCGTACGAGATGTCCGTGCCCGAGGTGCCCGGCGAGCTGACGCCGAGCGTCGGCCTGTCGTACTCGTCGGGGGCGATCGATGGCCGCACCGGCAACTCCAACAACCAGGGCTCCTGGGCGGGCGACGGTTTCGACCTGTGGCCCGGCTCCATCGAGCGGCGCTACAAGTCCTGCGCCGACGACGGGGTCGAGCGGGCCGACGGCGGCAAGCCCGCCGACCAGTGCTGGGCCTACGACAACGCCTTCATCTCGTTCAACGGTAAGGGCGGCGAGCTGGTGCCGACCGGCACCGACACCTTCCGGCTGCGCGACGACGACGGCACGAAGATTCAGCGCCTGCGCGGCTCCGCCACGGACGTGCGCGACAACGGCGCCCGCGACGACGAGTACTGGAAGGTCACAACGCCCGACGGAGTGCAGTACTACTTCGGCTACAACCGGCTGCCCGGCTGGGGGACCGGCAAGGAGACCACCGCCTCCACCTGGACCGTCCCGGTCTTCGGCGACGACGCGAACGAGCCCTGCCATGCCGCCGCGTTCGCCGACTCCTGGTGCCAGCAGGGCTGGCGCTGGAACCTGGACTACGTCGTCGACCCGCACGGCAACGCCATCGCCTACTACTACGACAAGGAGTGGAACTCCTACGGCCGCAACCTCGACGAGAACGCCAACACCCGCTACGTGCGCGGCGGCTTCCTCGACCGGATCGAGTACGGCCTGAAGTCCACCTCCATGTACTCGGCGCAGGCCCTGGCCAAGGTCGACTTCACCAGCGGCGAGCGATGCCTGCCCGACACGAACACCACCTGCGCGGACATCGGCAAGGACGCCGCCTACTGGTACGACACCCCGTGGGACATGAACTGCGAGGCGGCGGCCACCTGCGACCAGGGCCGGCTCGCCCCGGTGTTCTTCACCCGCAAGCGGCTCACCCAGGTCGACACGCAGGTACTGAAGGCCGGCGCCTACACCGCGGTCGACTCCTGGAAGCTCGGCCACCGCTGGGGCATGGCCGACACCGACTACCAGCTGCTGCTGGAGTCCGTGCAGCGCACCGGGCACACCGGCACCCCGGCCGTCACCCTGCCGAAGACCACATTCACCTACGCCCAGCTCGCCAACCGGCTCGACCGCACCGGCGACGGGTTCGCCCCGTTCATCAAAGAGCGCCTGGCCACCGTCGCCGACGAGGCCGGCGGCCAGATCGACGTCGCCTACTCGGCGCCCGCCTGCGCCGCGGACGCGCTGCCGACCCCGCAGACCAACACCACCCGCTGCTTCCCCCAGTACATCGGCGGCAGCAGCACCGACGACCCGGACCTGCACTGGTTCAACAAGTACGTCACCTCCACGGTGACCCTGACCGACCGCACCGGCGGCGCCCCGGACCAGGTCACCGCCTACGAGTACCTGGACGGCGCCGCCTGGCACTACGACGACGACGACGGCCTGACCAAGGAGAAGTCCAAGACCTGGTCGCAGTGGCGCGGCTACGGCCACGTCCGGGTGAAGACCGGCGGCCAGGGCGGCGACACCGCGATGCGGACCCAGAACGACACCTACTACCTGCGCGGCATGGACGGCGACCGCAAGGAGCCCGGGGGCGGCACCAAGGACGTCAGCGTCACGCTGGGCACCGGCGAGGGCGACCCGATCACCGACCATGACTCGGCGGCCGGGTTCGCGTACAGGACCGTCGGCTACTCCGGGCCCGGCGGCCAGGTCCTCACCAAGACCGTGAACCGGCCCTGGCACCACCAGACCGCCGAGCGCGTCCGCGACTGGGGCACCATCACTGCCAACCTCACCGGCACCGCGCAGACCCGGACCTGGACGTCCCTGGACGGCGGGGCGGGCACGAAGTGGCGCACGACCACCACGGAGACCGCTTTCGACACGGCCACCGGCCGCATCACCCAGACCGACGACCGCGGTGACGACGCCGTCACCACCGACGACACGTGCACCCGCACCTTCTATCCGGCGGCCGGGGCGATCATGACGCTGCCCGCCCGGGTGGAGACGGTCGCCAAGCCCTGCGCCACCACCCCGGACCGCGCCAAGGACGTCATCTCCGACGTGCGCACCGCCTACGACGGCCTCGCCCATGACGCGGCGCCCACCAAGGGCGACCCCACGGCGACGGCGATGCTCAAGTCCCACGACGGCACCACCGCCACGTACACCGAGAGCGCCGCCACCTACGACGGCTACGGCCGCAAGCTCACCAGCAAGGACCTCAGCGCCACCGTCACCGTCAAGGCCGGCGTGCTGACCCGCACCGCCCGCACCGACGGCCGCACCACCACGACCGCCTACACCCCGACCACCGGCTTCCCCACCTCCGCGAAGGTGACCACGCCGCCCGCGACGGTGGGGGACAGCACCACCGCCCACTCCACGGTCACCGTGGCCGACCCGGTGCGCGGGCTGCCGCTGAGCCAGACCGATGTGAACGGCAAGGTCACCAACTTCGCCTACGACGCGCTGGGCCGCACGACCAAGGTCTGGCTGGCCGACCGCACCACCTCGGACGTCCCCTCCTACGAGTACACGTACACGGTCGCCGAGGGGCAGCCGATCGCCGTTGGCACCAGGACCATCGGCAACAACGGCGCCCAGGTCACCTCGTACGTCCTCTACGACGGCCTCCTGCGCCCCCGCCAGAGCCAGGACCCCGGCCCCGACGGCGGGCGGCTGCTCGCCGACACCTTCTACGACGAACGCGGCCTCACGGCGAAGGAGTTCGCGCCCTACTACGCCACCACCAAACCCTCCACGACCCTGGTCAAGCCGCAGGACGCCCTTGGTGTGGAGACCCAGGACCGCTACACCTACGACGGCCTCGGCCGGCAGACCGAGCACCGCCAGATCTTCGGCAACGGCGACGGCGGCAAGGTGCTGGGCATCACCCGCACCCTGTACGGCGGCGACCGCACCACGGTGATCCCGCCGGTCGGCGGCACCGCCGTCACCACGCTCACCGACGTCCGCGGCCGCACCACCGAGCTGCGCCAGCACCACCAGCGCGCCGCCGAGTCCACCTACGACACCACGAAGTACGCCTTCACCCCGGTCGGCTCGCTGTCCAAGGTGACCGACTCGGCGGGCAACGAGTGGACTTACGACTACGACCTGCTCGGGCAGCTCAAACTCACCAAGGACCCCGACAAGGGCACGCTGAAGTACTTCTACGACGACCGCGGCAGGCTAACCTCGACCCTGGACGCCCGGGGCACCACGCTGGCCTACGGCTACGACGGCCTCGGCCGCAAGACCGAACTGCGTTCGGGCTCCGCGACCGGCCCGCTGCGCGCCAAGTGGACGTACGACACGGTCACCAACGCCAAGGGGCACCTCGCCGAGTCCACCCGCTACGACGCCGACGGTCAGGCCTACACCTCCAAGGTGCTCGGCTACGACCGGCTCTACCGGCCGATACGCACCTCCTTCACCGTGGCCGCGACCACCGCCAACACGGGGCTGTCCGGCACGTACGTGTCGACCACCGATTACAAGGAGTCCGGCCTGGTCGGTAGCGTGGGCCTGCCCAAGGCTGGCGCCCTGGCCGCCTCCTCCGTGGCCTTCACCTATCAGGACGACACGCTGTGGCCCGTCGCCGTGGAGGGCCGCGACGGTGTCAAGGGAACTACCTCGTTCGGCCTGACCGGCAAGCCCCTGCAGCACGAGCTGTCGAACGCGGGCGGCAGGAAGGCCTGGGTCACCAACGAGTACGAGCCCGGCACCCAGCGCCTGGCGTACACCCGCGTCGACCGCCAGGACGTGGCGGGCATCGACCAGGCCTCCACCTTCCGCTACGACGAGGTCGGCAACGTCCTCGCCGTCTCCGACACCTCCCGCTCCGGCACCGACACCCAGTGCTTCACCTACGACCACCTGCGCCGCTTGACCGAGGCGTGGACCCAGCCGACCACCGCCTGCGCGAGCACGCCCAGCGCCCCGGTGCTCGGCGGCCCGGCCCCGTACTGGACGTCGTACGGCTACGACAAGACCGGCAACCGCAGCACCGAGGTCGAGCACGACGTCACCGGTGACACCACCAAGGACATCACCAGCACTTACGGCTACCCCACGCCCGGCGCCACCGCGGTCCGCCCGCACGGCCTGAAGACCGTCACCCGCTCCGGCAACGGCGTCACCGCCGGCGACTCTTACACCTACGACGCCGCCGGCAACACCGACACCCGCACCCTTGGCGACGGCACCACCCAGGACCTCGATTACGACGCCGAGGGCCGCCTCGCCAGGGTCACCGAACCCGTGGAGGGCGGCTCCCCGAAGGTCACCGAGTACCTGTACGACGCCGACGGCAACCGGCTGATCGCCCGGACCCCGACCGAGACCACGCTCTACCTCGGGCCCACCGAGATCACCGTCGGCAAGGGCACCACCACGCCGAAGGCGACCCGGTACCTCGACCTCGGCGGCGGCCACCTCGCCGTCCAGGAGGACGACGGCAGGGTCACCTTCACCACCGCCGACCACCACGGCACCGCCCTGCTCGCCATCGACGCCGCGACCCAGAAGCTCACCCAGCGCCGCGTCACGCCGTTCGGCGGCAGCCGCGGAGAGGAACCGGCCGACTGGCCAGGCACCAAGGGCTTCGTCGGTGGCACACAGGACGTCGCCACCGGGCTGACCCACCTCGGCGCCCGCGAGTACGACCCGGCGACGGGCCGCTTCCTCTCGGTCGACCCGATCATGGACCTGACCGACCCGCAGCAGATCAACGGCTACACCTACGGCAACAACAACCCGCTGACCTTCTCCGACCCGTCTGGCCTGTACTGCGACGGATGCAGCGCCGACAACCCGGATTCGGTGTGGGCGCCCGGCAACGGCCACGGGCCGGGCTGCACCACGTACGCCTGCTACAGCGACGACGGCCAGGACATCCTCTACTACACCGGCGGCGTCAAGAGCAACGACCAGGGCACCGCCAAGAAGTCCTCCACCTCGCCCGGCAAGACGATTAACGTCACGGAGAAGAAGGGCGAGATCTGGATCGAGAACATCAGGGTGCCCTCCGCGCGCGAACTGGAGGCGATGTACCCGCAGTACGACGAGAGCGACCGGATCGAGGCGTGGGCGGAGAACAAGTGCTTCGCGCTGGACGCCAACACCAAGGCGTTCTGCGGTGCCGCCGAGGCGCTCGGCATCATCGAGCACGAAGTGACCATGTTCGACAAGATCGTCGTGGCACTCGTCGCCCCCGACTTCGATGCCTGGAAGAGCTGCCTGAGCGGGGACAGCGTCAAGGCCTGCGGCTCGGCGGCGCTCGACCTGCCCTGGGCCCGGGTGCTCAAGGGCGCGAAGCTCATCAAGTGCAACAGCTTCGTCCCCGGCACCGAAGTCCTGATGGCGGACGGCACCACCAAGCCGATCGAGGACGTCCGTATCGGTGACGAGGTTCTGGCGACGGACCCGGAGACCGGAAGGACCGTGGTCCGCACGGTCACCGCCGAGATCACCGGCGAGGGCCCGAAGGACCTGGTGACCGTCACGCTCACCGTGGACGGTGAGAAGGTGCGGATCACCGCGACCGACGGCCACCCGTTCTGGGTCCCCGCTCTCGGCCGCTGGGTCGAGGCGGGCGAACTGACCGCCGGGCAGGAACTGCGCACCCCGGCCGGCGAACGCGTCCGGATCACGGCCGTCGACCACACCCGGCGGTCGGCCACGGTGCACAACCTGACCATCGCCGAACTGCACACCTACTATGTACGGGCTGGATCGGCACCGATCCTCGTGCACAACTGCGGCGGCTACTTCACCGGACACGCCGACTCTTGCACGTGCGAGGGCATCGGCGACATCACCTACCAGGGCATCGACGAGGCCGAGGACGTGGCGGACGCCGCCGACGACGTCGCGGACGCCGCCGACAACCTCACCTCCCACGCGATCCAGCGCCTTCGGCAGCGCGGTGTCTCGGACGCGGACGCCCAGGCGGTCCTGGCCAGGGAGCCGTTCTCCTACCACCACGACGGCCAGCACAAGCTGGGCTACTACGATCCCAAGTCCAAGGTGTTCGTCGCCAAGACCATCGACGGGAACGTGAACACCGTGATGACCGGTGTGACGAAGGCCTACGTCCAGCGTCTCCAGGGAGGTTGAGCATGGCGGACATCGACATCACCTACGACGCGGTGGCGAACGCGGCCTACATCCATCTCACCCGCGCGGGGGAGCACCCGCAGTCGGCGCGCATGTACCCCTGCGACCCGGTCGCGGTGAACGGGATGATCAACCTCGATTTCGACGTGGATGGCGTCCTGATCGGCGTCGAGGTGCTGGACGCCCGCTCCAAGCTGCCGCGGCACGTGCTCGACGCGGCCCGACGGCTGGACACCGGCGACGTGTGAGGCGACGCTCGGTGAGTACGCCGCCGGGTACGGGGCTCGGGCCCCGTACCCGGCGGCGTCGTGTCAGCCCGCCGTCACCCGGTTCTCGCACCGCAAAGTCCCAGAGGGCGAAACCAGCCGCCGGATGCCCGCAAACATGCAGGTCAGAGCGTGATTGTTCCCTGAGTGGAACAGAACCCGGCGTACAGCCCGGCTCGTCTGTCGTCTCGTGCCGGTGGCGGGCGCCTGGGCGAGGATCGAGAAGGGCTGGAGCAGCACGCTCCGCGCTCTGACCGGATGCTTCCTCCGCCCCGGTGACTTCAGCCGGACACCCGAACCCGGGACCGGGCCGAGATCGGCCGGCCGGACGACCCCAGGGTGCGGTCACGTCGGCTCTCCCTCCCGTAAACAGACCACCGTTCCTGACGCGGCCGCCGCCCGCAGTGCCGTCAGGGTGCGTACGTGGGCGGGGGGAAGGGTCAGGGGGAGGTCCTCGGGGGCCGTGAAGGCGTGGGCGTCGTGTTCGGGGCTCAGGGTGACGGGCGTGTCCGGCGGGACGGTGCCGCCGTGGAAGTAGCAGTCCAGGACCGGGCCCGTGCCGCCCACGTTCGCCCGGTGGTCGATGCCGATCAGGGTGGGCGCCGCGGCGAGGGTGATGCCGGTTTCCTCGTGGGTTTCCCGGTGCGCCGCGGTCAGGGGGTCCTCCCCGTGGTCGAGCATTCCGCCGGGGAGCCACCAGACGCCGGCCGCCGGCTGGGTGGGGGCGTAGCGCAGGAGCAGGATGCGGCCGGTGTGGTCGAAGAGCAGGACGCAGGCGGCGATGAGTGCCTGTGGCTGGGTCCTGATCCATTCGTCGCGGGGGAGTACGTCGGTCACTCGCGACCCCTGGTCGTACTGATCATGTCGGTCGTCCCTCCC
This sequence comes from Streptomyces sp. NPDC086077, assembly GCF_040686175.1. NCBI lineage: Bacteria > Bacillati > Actinomycetota > Actinomycetes > Kitasatosporales > Streptomycetaceae > Streptomyces > Streptomyces sp. NPDC086077. Next base: position 8,227 of record NZ_JBFBJT010000191.1, read on the forward strand.
GGTGGTCCTGACAGGACTAACGGGTGAGCGGGCTTTCGGTGACCGGGTGATCCGATTCGCCGGTGGGGCCGACGGGTACCCGGACCCTTTCCTTCGTACGACACCGCGCCGAGGACGGTATCGCCATGACCGAGTACGAACGTTCCCGCACGATGCCCGCTCAGCCCGAGCAGGTCTACGAGGAAGCCGCCGACGTCGGGCGGCTGGACAGCTGGATGCCTCAGGCGCTGCAGTGGAGGCCGTGGACCTGCCCGCCGTCACCGTGCACGAGGACCGCACCGACGAGGACACCGCCGCCCTGCTGCAGGCCCGCCGTGAGCAGATGCGGCTCGAATGGGGCACCCGCGAGCAGGGGAGCTACGCCGGCTGGCTCCAGGTCGCCGGGATCGGTGCCGGGGCCAGCGAGGTGACGGTGCACCTGTCGTTCTTCGAGGAGAGCCACGACCCGGGCGAGGAGGCCGTGCGCGACGCCCTGGACGCCAGCCTGCGGCGCCTGGAGGAGCAGGTGCGGCTGCGCGTCGAGCACCCGGCCGGCTGAGCCGGGGTCCGTACGTCATGGCACGCGCCAAGCGGTACGCCGTCGCCGCTTCCGGGCAGTGGACCGACGAGGAGGAGGGCCGCCGCCGGCTGCCCGCCGGCGAGGTGCACGCCTGGGAAGCCGGTCAGAACCAGACCGTGTGCGGGCTGTCCCTCAGCCGTTCCCGGCTGATCCGCTTTCCGCACGTCGCCTGGCCGGACACCTTCCCGGAGTCGGGCGGGGCCGCGGACGAGGTGCGGCGGCAGTGCCCGCGCTGCGCCTCCGTCGCCGGGCGCCGGGGCGGTGACGCGCGTCCGCGGTGGCAGCGGACCAATCCTCGCCCGTGAGCCCGAAGCGGGGTGTCCCCGCGTTCGACCCGCGGTACTCCGGGAAGACGAACAGAGGAGACGCGGGGTGACGTGCCCGGTGACGGTAAGAGGCGAGGAGGATGCCATGGAGCGGGTGGCCGGAAGGACACGGCCGGAGCGGCGGATCGGCATCCGTACGTACGGTGAGGTCGACTCGGCGCTCAGCGGGCTGGTGGCCCGGCACGGGGGCAGTGCTCAGTTCTCCGCGGGGGAGGCGGTCGCCCTGGAGTGGGCGCTGGGCCGGACGGCCCGCTCGCCGATCACGGGGGTGGGCGGCCGCGACGTTCCCGACCTGCACCTGCTGACGGCGGAGGTCGACGCCACCGTCGTACGGCTGGAGGACCCCACCGCCCCAGCGGGCAACCGCGACTACTTCCGCGGTGTGTACGGCGCCCTGTCCTGGATCTGCGGTCTGCGCGGCCGGCTTGTCTGAGGCACCCAGGGGGACGGACGTCGGAGGGCTCCGGAGAGCTACCGCACCCGTCCCGCCGCGGGCTCCTCGCCCTCGTCCTCCTCGTCCGGGAGGTGGACGTCGTCGACCGCGATGTTGACCTCGACGACCTCCAGGCCGGTCATCCGCTCGATCGACGTGATGACGTTCTCGCGCACGTCGGCGGCGATCTCCGTGATCGACAGCCCGTACTCCACGACGACGTCCAGATCGACGGCGCTCTGTCGTTCACCGACCTCGACCTTGACGCCGCTGGTGACGCCGGCCCGCCGGCCCGGGACCCGCTCGCGCATCGCGCCCATGGTGCGGGCGAGGCCGCCGCCGAGGGCGTGGACGCCGGGCACCTCGCGCGCCGCCATCCCGGCGATCTTCGCCACCACGTCGTCCGCGATGGTGGTCCTGCCCCGGCTTCCGGGGGCGACGGACCCGCCGCCGTGCGCGTTCGCGCCGGTCTCGCTGGTGCGTACCGCCGCACCGGTCGTCTCCGTCATGTCCGACCCGCCTCCTCGGGGCGCGCGGAAACCCTCCGCACAGGAGGCCCGCCGCGACGCTCATACCTGCTTACCAGCGTGCCCCGGGCCCTCCCGGCTCGCCACCGCAGGCGGAGGGCGCCGCCGGACGGCATGAACGGGCGGGCGGCTCCCGGTCAGGCGGGACTGATCGCCCATGACGCGGGGGTCGTCGGCCCGTAGCGGGCGGACGGGGTCGCCGACCCTGGCGGACGGACGCTACTCCTCGAACAGCGCGTCCTGGCCGCCCAGTTGGGCCTCCTGACGCACCCGCTTGTTCCGCGTCCCCACGACCACCGCCGCACCGGCCGCCACCACGCCGAGGGCCGCCGGGATCATCCAGCCGCGGTTCAGGCGGTCGCCGAGGAGGTGGTCGAGGGAGAGGCGGCCGGGGCCGGCGACGGCGAGGCCGGTCGCGGCCATGCCGAGGCTGGCGGGGTACTCGAAGCCGCCCTCCGCGTTGAAGAAGCCGTTGGGGAGGTGCACCGCGGACGCGCCCGCCATCCCGCCGGCCGCCGCCGCACCGGCCGCCGGGGTGGCCAGCCCCAGCGCCAGCAGGGTCCCGCCGCCGCACTCCGCGAGCCCCGACGCCGTGGCGTTGAGTCTGCCGGGCCGGTACCCGACGGACTCCATGAACTGCCCCGTCCCCTCGATCCCGGCCCCGCCGAACCAGCCGAACAGCTTCTGCGCGCCGTGGGCGGCCAGCACCCCGCCGGTGCCCAGCCTCAGCAGGAGCAGACCCAGATCACGTCGGTCGTAGCACGTCACGATGTCTCCCGGTGCAGAAGTGGACTCCACTCCACCGTCGCAGCCCGCCACCCACCCGGCCCTTCCGGACAGCCGTTCGGGTGGCGGGGTGCCGGGGGCGGTGTGAGGGTGGCTGGCATGACGATTCAGACGGCCAAGTTGAGCGACCCGGCGGTCCGTGCGTTCGTCGCGGCCGTCAACTCCCACGACCGCGAGGGCTTCATGACCCTCCTCGCACCCGGCGCCACCATGGCCGACGACGGCACGGACCGTGACCTCGACGACTGGATCGACCGGGAGATCTTCTCCTCCCACGGTCATATGGAGGTCGACAACGAGTCCGACGGCGGCCGCGCCCTCGTCGCCCGGTACCGCAACGACACCTGGGGCGAGATGCGCACGCGGTGGACCTTCAGCGTCGACGACGACGGCAGGATCAGCCGCTTCGAGACCGGGCAGGCCTGAGCCGGACACCTGGCTCGGCACTCGACGCCTTCTGCCACGCGCCTTGTGTTGGAGCGCGCTCCAACCCCTAGATGAATGAGTCCGATGTCTTCAGTGGTCGTACGCGATCAGCGAGCGCTTGACCGTTGCTCCGGTGTTCCAGTTGTGCCAGATCGCGGTG
>NZ_JBFBJT010000192.1:0-11244 GCF_040686175.1 Streptomyces sp. NPDC086077
GCGCCACCGCACGTGGGACCTGAGCGTCGATTCCACGGTGTGCCGCGCTCATCAGCATGCGGTCGGGGCCCGGAATCAGGGTGACCTGCAGAAAAAACCGCCGGGCGGTGTCTTCACCGAGCCCTTTGACCATGGGCTGGGGCGCTCACGCGGTGGGTTCACCACCAAGCTGCACCTGGCCGTCGAGCAGGGCCAGAAGCCCATGTCGATCGTGGTCACGGCAGGACGGCGTGGAGACTCGCCGCACTTCGAACCCGTGCTGGCAAAGGTCCCCACCAGCACTGGAAGAAGATCCAGTCGACAAACCCGTTGGACGGCGTGGTGGAGGCCGTCGCCGCGTTGCCGGCAGTCGCGGAGGATCTTGTAGTTCTTCATGCGGGAGAAGGTGTGCTCGACGCGGGCGCGGACTTTGCGATGCTGCGCGTTGTCCTCTTCCTCGCCCTTGAGCAGGGGCCGTCCGGGGCGTTTGCGGTGCGGGACGATCAGGCCGGTGTTGATGTAGGCGCCGTCGCCGAGGACCGTCACACCTTCGCAGTGGTCGGCCAGGCCGGAGTCCCGCCAGGCTGTCGCGTCTGCCGTGTTGCCGGGCACTGGGCGGGCGGTGGCCACCACCAGGCGCGTCTCCGCATCCACGATGACCTGCACGTTCGCCGAGAACCGGTAGTTACGAGAGGACGCTCCGACCTTGCGGTCGCGGACCGGGACCAGGGTGCCGTCCACGATCCACAGCCGCTCGACGGCATCCTGAGAGGTGCGGGCTGGCTCGAGCGCGAGCAGCGGACCGAGCCTTTGGATCACCCGGCAAACACGGTGGCCGGTGAGACCCCGAACAGCGGGCACGCTGCCGCATGGTGAGGTTCGTGCGGTAGTACACCGCCACCAGTAGCACCCGCTCGGCCAGCGGCAGCCGCCACGGACGACGACCCCACCCACAGTCCTCGCCACCTCGCTCCTGGACGGCCCTCAGTAGCCGACCGAACTGGTCGACCCGCAACCCGGTGAACGTCTCCACCCACACCCGCTCGGCCCTCAACACTCCAGCCATACAGGGGAGATGCCCAGCTCACGGCCTTCTGCAACACCCTTCAGGCCAGCTCGCCCGACTGCCTGTTTCCGAACTTCAGGGCATGGGCCGCGGCCCTCGCACCGAGGGGCGACTGGCTAGTAACTTCTCCTCTGAGGTGTGCGCTGCTGGCTGCCGCGACGACCTGACGACCGTCCCGGCCCGGCCCGTCGGCAGGGGTGCGGCCGCGGCTGGAAGGCCTACCGCCATCCGGGGGCGGAGGCACTTCGCAGCGGCCATCAGTTGCCCCTCGTGGCGTTCCATTCGTCGACGAGTTCCTGGTGCTCTTCGTTCGTCCTCGTGAACTCGCTGGTCCTGCCGTCCATCGAGATGAAGTAGAACCAGCCCTCGTCCGTCGGGTCGAGTGCACCCTTCAGCGCTTCCTCACCCGGGTTGCCGATCGGTCCAGGTGGCAGACCCTTGGTGTAGTAGGTGTTGTAAGGACTGTCGTAGTTCCTGAGTTCACTCAGGCTCAGGTCGATCTCGCTCTGGTTCTTGATGTAGTTGTACGTCGAGTCGAACTCAAGCATGCCGTTGGTCTGGGGGTTCGTCCGGTCGAGACGGTTGTAGACGACCTCGGCCATTTTCCGGAAGTCGTCGTGGCTCGTACCTTCCGCTTGGACCAGGCTTGCGATGGTGAGCAGTCGCCAAGGGCCGTCGAGGCCAAGCGCTTGCGCCTTCTTCTCGACGCCCAGCTGTGCGTACGTCGAAGTGGCGCGCTCCACCATCTGCTTCAGTACGTCTTGCGGCTTCTGTCCCTTGGCGGCGGCGTAGCTGGAGGGGTAGAGGAAGCCCTCGAGCGGGTCCTTGACGTTGGGCTGGTTCAACGCCCATGCGGGCAGTCCGAGCTGCCTGTACTCCTTCTTCGCAACCGCCGCCGTGGTGCCGTCGGCGACTTCCAGGCGCCGGTCGATGAGCAGGTAGATGTCGGCGTTTCGCTTGCCTTCGGCGATGATCAGGTTGTTCTTGCTGTCCGGACTGAGCATGCGTTCAACCGCGCTGTCAGCCGACATCTCCTGCTGCAGCGTGTACACACCGGAATGAATGCCCTGGCCTTCGGGATGGCGGTTCTGCGCCGCGACGAATGCGTCGACGCTCTTCACGACACCCGCCTTCTTCAGCAGGCTGCCGATCTCATAGCCACCCGCACCCTCGGGAATCGTTACGGTCACCGCCTCGCCGTTACCACCGCCCGCGAAGTCCGGGGCCGCGCCGAAACGGTCCTGGTAGAACTGGTAGCCGAAGTAGGCGACACCGGCCATGCCGCCGCCGAACAACAGGGCGACGACGAGGCGGGAACGCCCCTTGCGGCTCTTCTTGCCCTTGTCCTTGCCACCCCGGCCCCGCCGCTCGGCGCGCCCACGCCGGTCCGCGGACTCGTCGTCCTGATCGTCGTCGCCGGCGAAGAACGCGTGCTCGCCCTGGTCGGGGCCGGGTTCCCAGCCGGACCTGGGCTCCGGTTCGGCGCGACGGCGACCGGGCGGCGCCGACGGTAGGTAGGCGTCGGACTGCTCGCCGCCGTGGGCGACGCCCTGCTGGGCGTAGGGGTCGGTGGGGTCGGCGGCGTACGGTAGGTGCGCCTGCGCACCGGTGACCCAGCTGCCGGTGTCGTACTGCTGCTGGGTTCCGTACGACTGCTGCGCCTGCGCGGCGTACTGCTGCTGGGCATGGCCGTAGCCAGGGTGTTCGCCGGTGCCCCAGTCCCCGTCATGCCACTCCTGCCGCTGCTCCGGATCGTGGGCCGGCCGGCCGTCGTAGGAGGGCTGCTGAATGGCGTGGAGCTGCGGTCCGCCCCAACCGCCGTCCCCGTACAACGGGTCCTGCGGATGCCACGGTTCGGAGCCTTGGCCCCGGCCATACTCAGTCATCGGTTCCCTAGAGCCGCGGTCGGTCAAGTGGCTTACTCCGCAGCCCCGTTGCGCCTCCTGCCGGGCAGCGGATGTTCGAATGCTGCCTCATCGCGCGGCGTGATCATAGCGTCAGATGATCACGTCGATGTCCCCGCCGGGGGCCTTGCCTGACACTCGTTCGGATGCAGCGGCTTCCGCACCCTGGAGAACCGTCGTCTCACGTCACTGACGCGTCCTGGCTAGGAGCCCGGCAATCACCCCACAGCGCGTCATCGCACGCGGACCCCGGCGCGGAAAACCGCCTGTACGTTCAGAACGGCCGCGGGGTCATGCGCGACGTCGCCGTCGACGACCAGGATGTCGGCGTCGGCATCCGCGGCGATGCGTCCCTTGCGGCCCTCCACGCGACACAGTCGGGCTGCCAGGCTGGTCATGGAGGTCAGCGCCGCCAGTGGCGAGACACCCAGCTGCGCCAGGTCCGCCACGCCGTAGGGAAGGACGTTGTGAGGCTTCCACGGCGCCACACCGGCGTCCGATCCGACGACGACATGGGCGCCCGCCTTGTGCAGGTGACGGTAGGTGTCCAGGAGAGCGTCGACTTGCGCGGCCATGCCCTCGGGCAACTGCAGCGCCACGCTCGGGTCGAGGCCCAGCGTCAGACTGACGAAGGTGCCCTTCCGCACGAGCGTGTCGACGAGTTCGGCGTCGGAGGCGACACCATCGGCGGTGAGGAAGGAGACGTGTTCCAGACTGTCGACACCCGCTTCCGCCGCGTCCTTGATGGCTCGGAGTCCGTGGGCGTGCGCCGCCACCGGCAGCCCGAGGCGGTGCGCTTCGTCGACGACCACGCGCAGGTCGTCCAGGTCGTACTGCGAATCATGCGCCGGCACGGAGTCGGGTGTCATGTGTCCGCCGCTGGCCATGATCTTGATGACGGCGCAGCCGCGGGCGTGATGCTCGCGGACTGCGGCGCGCAGTGAGTCGGCGCCCTCGACCTCGCCTCCGAGGAAGTGGCAGTGACCGCCGGGGGTGGTCAGCGGAGGGCCGGCAGCGAGGATCTCCGGACCGCGCTCGGGGTGTTGGGTCAACTCCGCCTTGAGGGCAAGCGAGAGGTAGTCACGGTCACCGAGGTCACGCACGGTGGTGACACCGGCCAGCAGAGCGGACCGGGCCGCAGCCCGCATGTGGGCAACCAGGGCGCTGTCGGAGGTGGCAGCCAGGGAGGTCACGGGGTCCGGGCCCGCATCGAAGGCGAGGTGGACGTGGGTGTCGATCAGTCCGGGCAGGAGGCAGGCCGAGGGGCCCATGTCGATGACCTCGGTGCCGTCGGTCGGCAGGGCGCCGGTGCGGTCCACACCCACGATGCGGTCGCCCGCGACGTGCACGGTGGCGGGGCCTGACACGTCGTGTCCGTCAAACAGCGCACCGGCGTGTAGGGCATAGGAAGTCATCGACGGATGTCCGATCTGTAGACGTGTTCAGGTGCCTGTCGGGGGCATTGGCCGGGGGCGCGCCGTGTGGCCGGTCCCTGCGCCATCAGAGGTGCGCCGAGCCGGCGGAGTAGGTGCGCGCATATTGATTAGAACATGCTTTATTCACTATGCCCAAGTCGTATGGATCTCGCGTACGGGGCTCCGAGCGTCCACACAGGGGGCTGAACGTCCCAGCCGTCGGGGGTTCGGCACGGCTGAGGAACCAGTTCGTCACAGCTCGACTGTGCGGCCGTTGGGGGCGGGGTTCCTGCGGGCGCACCCACCAAGTACGGGGCTCGGAGCGTCGACGCGGCAGGGCCGATGGGTCAGGTCGAGTAGGCGCCGTCGATGGTCCAGGTGGCGCCGTTGACGAAGGAGGCCTCCGCACTCGCCAGGTATGCCACCGCGCCGGCGATGTCGGCCGGTTCTCCGGCGCGTCCGGCGGGAGTCAGCGGCACCATGATCTCGGCCGCCGCTCCGGTCAGAACGTCCGTGGCGATTACACCGGGCTGAATGTTGTTGACGGTGATGCCGCGTGGGGCGAGCTCACGCGCGAGCCCGCGCGTCCAGCCGGCGACGGCCCCTTTGGTCAGGCTGTACAGGGCGAAACTCGCTCCCGGGAACACCGGGAGGCGATCGGCGAAGACGCTGCCGATGTTGATGATGCGTCCGCCTTCGCGTAGGTGCGGCAACGCCTCCTGAGCGGCCACGAACGCCCCTCGGACGTTCACCGCGACGGCGCGGTCAAAATCCTCGACGGAGATGTCGGCCAGTGACCTTCCCTCGCCGTAACCGGCGTTGTTCACGAGGATGTCCAGCCCGCCGAAGGTCCGCACGGTCTCCGTGACGGCCCTCCGGACCGCCTCGACGTCGCCGTTGTCGGCCTGGACGGCCATCGCACGGCCGCCGGCGGCCTCCACCACCTCGACCAGGGCCTGGGCCTTCTCCTTGGCCTGTACATAGGTGAAGGCGACCTGCGCGCCGTCCTCGGTCAGCCTCTTCACGATGCCGGCTCCGATACCGCGGGATCCGCCGGTCACCAGCGCTGTCTTCTGGGCGAGTTGTCTGGTCATGTATGCCTTTCCGAGATCCTGGAACGGTGGCGTGACAACGGGGTGTTCGTGGGCAACGGGCGGGCCGTTCTCATGGGGCGGCCCACCCGTGGACATGCCGGGTTCAGCCGATCAGCTGGTCCTTGTGTTCGACGAGCCACTCGTCGAGCGACTTCACCTGCGGGTTGAGCTCGCGCACGCGGTCGAGGTTCCTGTTGGCGACGAAGTTCTCCGACGCCTCCGCGTAGAACTGGTACATGTTGGCGATCTCGTTGACGAACCAGCCACCGGCGGCGCGCATCGCGTCGTGGCCGACCGGGCGGTAGGTGACCTTTTCGCCGAGGGCCTTCGTCAGCATCTCTGCGAGTTCGGTCCCGGTGGCGTGGGCGCCGGCGACGCCGACCGTGCGGTTGACGTACTTGGCGCCGGCGCGGAAGACGCCGTAGGCGGTGCGGCCGATGTCCTCGGCGGCGACAAGGGCCATGACGGCGTCGTTCATCGGGAGCGCCAGGACCAGATCGCCGTTGTCGTCCCGCTGCGGGCCTTGACCCAGGCCCGCGAGGAGCGACTCGTAGTAGAACGTCGTCTCCAGGAACGTCGTGGGGACGCCGGCCTCGGTGAAGTACGAGTTCGCCGCGCCCTTGGCGTCGAAGTGCGGAACCTTGTAGCCGTCCATGAGCGTGGGCAGTTCGCTGCCGAGGCTCTGGAAGTGCGGGCGGGTGTCCTCGAGCGTGGACCACACGACGTGCCGGAGGCCGGCGCTCTTCGCGGCACGCGCGGCAGCGGCGGCCTGGTTCAGTTCCATCTGGGGGCGCGTCAGGTTCGCGGCTTCCTGCTCGGGAGTGAGCTCGGCCCAGAAGTTGGTGACGACGAAAGCGCCGTAGGCCCCCTCGAAGGCCGCACGCAGGCTCGCATCGTCGTTGAGGTCGGCCTCCACGACCTCGGCGCCCTGCGCGGCGAGTTCCTCAGCCGCGGGCGAGTCGGCGTTCCGAGTCAGGGCGCGCACCGTGAAGGGGCCGTCGGGGTCGGCCAGGATGGCGCGCACGAGGCCGCCGCCCTGCTGGCCCGTGGCACCGACGACGGCAATGATCTTCTTGTCGCTCATGGACACTCCTTGATCGCGAGCAGTGGCGAAAGTAGAACATTGAACAGTTGACGCGTCAAATACTGGAGGCTTGTCCAGTCAAGTAAGGTTTCAGGGCCCGGGTGGAGTGCTGGTACGCCCGGCTACGAGGTCGGATTCGGTCCATCCCCGGAACTCCGTCTGCCTGAGCGAAAGCCGACCAAGGCCGTGCAGGTGCCGCCTCAAATGGAAGGCTGCAAAGGCGCGTTGAGTCGCCGCATGCCGTTCCGGCCGAGGGATGCTCACGGCGGGCGTGACCGGCCGCGGATGCGTTCGCGCCACCGCGGACGGCGCGCCCGGGCCCGGCCACGTGAGGGTGACGGGCGGGCGGACGGAATTGCATTGTCGAGTGCGAGCTTGTATTTGTAACCCGATGGCGGCCGCGTCCGGACTCCCGGACCCAGGGCGGCGCCGTTCGATGAGTGACTCCGACCGTGGCTGGGCGTCGCCGCATCGCGTGCGCAGTGCCGAAGGTGGCGGCGATCCCGCCCAGGGCGCCCATCACTGCCCCTCGGGAACGCCCCTCGGAAACGATCCGGCACATGCGGCTCTTCCGTGGGTGCCCCTTCCGCGCTTCGTCCGTCAGAACACCGCGGTAGCGGGCTCTCATCGAGTCCGCCGATGACCGCCCGCGGGGCCACCGGCCGTGGTGGGCACGGCGCCGCCCATGCCGCAGTGGGCGCCTCGTTGCGCCCCGATCGCGGCGGACGTGCCACGCCTTACGCCGCTGAGGCGCCGATTTCGCGAACGCCCGCGCCACAGCGCGCCGGGCGCCGAGTGGGGATGTACACATGGCTTCGACACAAGGGCAAACGCCAGGTACGTGGGGGGCGGTGCGAGCGCTGCTCCTGCGCCTGCACTTCTACGCAGGTCTGCTGGTCGCGCCGCTCTTGCTGGTGGCGGCGCTGACAGGGCTGGCCTACGCTTTCACACCGCAACTCGACCAGCTCGTCTACGGCGAGCAACTCCAGGTCGCCCGGATGGGGAGCGAGCCGCGGCCGCTGGCGGATCAGATAGCCGCGGCCCGGGAGGTCCACCCGGAAGGAACCGTGGCCTCGGTCGTCACCCCGGCCGCCGCAGAGGACACCACGCGGGTGGTGCTGTCCGTGCCGGAGCTCGGTGACAGGCAGCGCACGGTCTTCGTGGACCCGTACACCGCCGAAGTCCGAGGCGCGCTGACCACGTGGTACGGGTCGACACCCCTCACCACATGGCTGGACGACCTGCATCGCCATCTGCACCTGGGCGAGACCGGCCGGCTCTACTCGGAGACGGCGGCGAGCTGGTTGTGGGTCGTAGTCGCGGGCGGGCTCGTCCTGTGGCTGAGACGCTCCCGTCGACGGCGGGCCAAGTCGGCGCGCGACGTCATGCTGCCCGACCGTTCCGCCCGTGGCGTACGGCGCACCCGTAGCCTGCACGCCGTGACCGGCCTGTGGCTCGCCACCGGACTCTTCTTCCTCAGTGCCACCGGGCTGACATGGTCGCAGCATGCGGGCGACCGGTTCGGGCAGTTGCTCGACGCGGCCCAGGGGAACGCTCCCGAACTGGTCACAACGCTGCCGGGCGAGACCGGGGGTGACGAGGGCAAGCACGCGGGACACGCCGGGCACCGCGCCGGCCAGGTACAGGCGCCGGCGGAGCCCGCCCGCTTCGACACCGCGCTTGCCGTGGCCCGGGACGCCGGGCTGGGCGGCAGGGTGGAAGTGACTCCGCCCGCCGACACGAGAAGTGCCTGGACGGTCGCTCAGGACGACCCCCGCTGGCCCGTGCACTACGACCAGGTGGCGGTGGACCCGGTGACAGGTGCGGTCACTGCCGAGAACCGCTGGGCCGACCATCCCGTCCTGGCCAAGCTCAGCAAACTCGGCGTGCAGGGCCACATGGGGCTGCTGTTCGGAGTCGCCAATCAGATTCTTCTGGCACTGATCGCACTCGGCCTGGTCTTCGTCATCCTGTGGGGTTACCGCATGTGGTGGCAACGCCGTCCCACGCGCAGCAGCCGGACCGTCCCGCTCGGCAAGGCTCCGGCGCGGGGGGCATGGCGGCAGTTGCCCCTGACGGTGCTTCTTCCGTGTGCCGCGGCCGTGGCCGCTGTGGGGTGGGCACTTCCCGTGCTGGGGATCACCCTGCTCGGCTTTCTCGTCGTCGACACGGCAGTCGGGCTCGTACGGCGCGCCCGGACCCGTACCGCATGACGTCCCTCCTCCCTCCCCTCCCCTTCATGGCTTGTCCACCATGAACACGGAAGTTGCACAATCAAACATTGAATGATCTACTTCTTTTCGAAGTGGCCAACGGCCGCGGTTGGGAGCCGAAGCGATGATGCTTCTCGGACGCGCACTCATCCGCGCTCTGCCTGTCCTTCGGGCACGGGCGGAACGAGGCTCATAACGCATATCCGCGACGGCAGCAGGCGTCCGGAGTACGTGGCGCCACTGTTCGACACTTCGGGCATCAATCGCGCTGCCCGCGCCGACCGCGAACAATGCAGGGACACCGTGACGGTGTCACCCGTGAGGGTGCCGTCCGGCGAATCCATTCCTTCGGGAACCGATTGATTCCCGCAGAACCCGAGCCACCATAACGGCCAGTTCTGCATTCCGGCCCACAAGGCCGGCTCAGCCACACGCGTGGCTCCTCCCCACTCAGGTCTGTCCCGCCCGCCGACACCCCCGGCCGCGACGACCTCCCTCGACAGCACGAGGCAGCCGGGATCCTCCGCGGCGGTCTGGCACCGCTGTGTCCGTTCAGCATCTCAACGATGCCTCCGCATGCGCGGACCACCACACCGGGCGTTACTCGCGCCCCGAAGCACCAGAACCAGGACGCATTTCGCATGACAGCTACATCCAGACGGTCGCTCCTGGGCATGGCGGGCGTCACCACAGCCGCCATCGCCGTGGCCGGTACCGGCTTCATCAACGGCAATCGGGCGTCGGCGCAGAGGACCGCGACCGCCGATCCCTTGGACGGGGTCAGCAGGCCGACCTTCACGAGCCTGACACCGTTCAAGGACCGGCTGCGCATCCCTCCGACGTTGCGGCCGCGCAAGAACGACGTCACCGAGATCGATCTTGTCGACACGCGTCAGCGCCTGCACTCGCAGATGCCGCCCACTCGACTGTGGACCTACGAAGGCCACTTCCCCGGCCCGACCATCGAAGTACGAAGCGGACACAAGGTACGGGTCTCCTGGAACAACAAACTGACGGGTACGTCGCCGCTCAAGGCGGTGTGGGTGCATCCCGACGGCCCGGGGCCAGGTCTTCTCCCCTACAACCGCCCGGGATCCGAGGGCGGCTTCCCACGGCCGGAGATCGACAGTCTGACCGCGTGGACGAGCGTCCACGTACATGGCGGCCACCAGAACGCGCTCAACGACGGCGCGGCTGAATTCGGAGTGACGCCCGGCAACGCCCAGTTGGGGGAGCTCGCCAACGACCAGGCAGCGGCACACCTCTTCTACCACGACCACGCCATGTCCGTGACGGCGCTGAACGTGGCCGCCGGCCTGATCGGCAACTACCTGGTCCGTGACGAGGAAGAGGACCGACTCCGCCTGCCTGAAGGCGAGTACGAGATTCCCCTCATGGTTCAGGACGTCAACTTCGAGACGGACGCCGCGGGACGCCTCACCGGCCAGATTCTAGCCAAGCGCATCATCGGCGGCCACGAGGCACCGCAGCCGGACAGGATGCCTCCGGCGCTCGCGGGACTCGGTCCGTTCACCATGGTGAACGGTGTGGTGTGGCCCTACCTCGACGTGCAGGCCCGCGCTTACCGCCTGCGCCTCGTGAACGCCTCCGGGGCACGGGCCTACCGCCTCGTCGTCGTCGACGAGGAGACCGGCGAGGTCGTCAAGGGCGCCATGAAGATCGTCGGCACGGACCTGGGACTACTCGGCAAGCCGCAGACCATCGATGAGGCCCTGTCGCTGTCACCGGCTGAACGCGCCGACATCGTGATCGACTTCGCGGCGTTCCCCGGCAAGCGGCTGAAACTCGTCAACACGATCCCGGGTCAGCATGCCGGCGATCCGCTGCCCGATTTCCTGATCCCTTTCCCGGAGGTGATGCAGTTCCGCGTCGAGCAGAAGCGGAACGCCCCGTACTCGCTCCCGGCAACGCTGTCGACCTCGTTCCGGCAGCTCACGGCCGCGAGCGTGCCCGACGACGCCACCGAACGTTTCGTCGTACTCGCCTTCGACAAGACCGGCGCGATGCCGCAACTGTGGGAGATGCAGGAAGCCGACGCCGGCGCGGCGGCCGAGGAGGGCGCCGTCCAGATCGAGATGGCGGGCAGAACGAGGACCTTGCGACGCACCGGCGTCATGTTCGAGGACACCACCACCTTCTTCGCCACCGCCGGCACGTGGGAACGCTGGCACTTCATCAGCGTCGCTCCCGCAGGCGTGCCCATCTATCACCCCATGCACATTCACCTGATGGACTTCCAAGTCGTGGACCGGCGGGTGGTGGACAGCTCCGGCATGGACTTCGCCGACGGCCACACGACGAAACCTCTCACCCTTGGTGCCCCCGTTCCCGTCGCACCGGAGGAGTCCGGGTGGAAGGACACCATCACCGTCCACGCCAACACGCTCGTCACCGTCGCCGGACGGCTCGCCAGGCAAACGGGCAAGGTGATGTATCACTGCCACATCTTCGACCATGAGGACGAAGGC
>NZ_JBFBJT010000193.1:0-10964 GCF_040686175.1 Streptomyces sp. NPDC086077
GCGGCGGCGCCGGGTGGTGGAGCGGTGGCGGGCCGAACCGGGCCGGGGGGCGCCCGCGGTGCGGGGGGCCCGGGCGGTGCCTCGCGCGCCGCCGGCCAGCTCGTCGGGCGCCGGGACCCTCATCGACGTATGGGTGTCGCGGTTGGAGTCGGGCTTCGCGCCGGGGACCAACGGGACCGCGCCCCGGCGTACCCGTACCGGCGTCTCCGGCTGCCCGGCCGGCGGTGCCTCGGCGGGCTCCTCCGGCTCCGTGTCCGGCTCGTCCACGTCCAGCGGCGGCATCCCGCGCAGTATCGGGAGCTGCTCGCGCAGGCGGGCGGCCAGCTCGGACGCCCGAAGCCGCGAGGCCGGCGCCTTCGCCAGGCACTGCACCAGCAGCTGCCACAGCTCCTCCGGGATGCCGGGGAGGGGGACGACCGTCTCCGTGACGTGCCGGCGGAGCACCGCGCCGGGGTGGCCGCCGCCGAAGGGGGTGAAGCCGGCCAGCAGCTCGTAGAGCACGGTCGCCAGCGCGTAGATGTCCACGGAGGCCCGGGGCGGGAGGCCCTCCACGATCTCCGGTGCCAGATAGTCCGGCGTGCCGATGATCTTCGTGGCGCGGGTCCGGCGCGGGGAGTCGATCAGTTTGGCGACACCGAAGTCCGTCAGCAGGGCGCGGTGCGAGCCGCCCGGTCCGAGCGGGCCCTGCATGTCCAGCAGGACGTTCTCCGGCTTGACGTCCCGGTGCACCACGCCGGCCGCGTGTGCCGCCGCCAGCCCCTCCGCGACGTCCGCCGCGATCGCGACCGCCGCCTCGGGCGCCAGCCGCCGCTCCCGGTCCAGCCGGGTGCGCAGGTCCGTGCCGCGGACCAGGTCCATGACGAGCGCGAGATCGTTGCCGTCGACCACCAGGTCGCGGACGGAGACGACGTTCGGGTGCTCCAGGCCGAGCAGGGCCGTCCGCTCCTGGACGAAGCGCCCCACGAGCTCCTGGTCGGAGGCCAGATCCTCACGCAGCAGCTTGATGGCGACGGGCCCCTCGGGTCCGTCGCCCAGCCACACCGTGCCGGCGCTGCCCCGCCCCAGGATCTGGTTGGCGGTGTACCGGCTACCGATCTTCCGTGCCAAGGCTGCTCCTACAGACGCGTGTTGTCGCTAAAACTACGCGTCCGAGGAGCCAACCTTCACCGCGGAGGCGGAAATCACCCGGCAGGTGTCGACAAATCAACTGACCCGCTACGGCGTGGACGTACCGGAGCCTCCGGAGCCGCCCAGGTCCCCGATCCATCCGGTGACCGTTTCGAACCAGTCCGTGAGCTGGTCCCAGTAGCTCTTGCCGGTGCCGATCCACTCCTGGAGCGGGCTCAGCTCCCAGATCAGCCAGCCGGCCACGAACAGGATGACGATCGTGAACAGGCATCCCTTCAGACACCCGAGGCCCGGGATCCGCATCGGATTGGCGCCGCGCTGCCGCGGCTGACGCGGCTCGCGCGCCGGCCGCTGGGGCTCGGGCGTGGGCGGCGGGGCGTACCGCTGGGGCTGTTGCTGACGCTGCGGGGCGTACTGCTGCGGCTGTTGCTGCTGCTGGGGATAGCCGTATCCGGGCGGCGGTCCCTGCGGGGGACGCTGCTGCTGGCGCTGCTGGGGTCGCTGCTGCTGGGGCTGCTGCTGCGGGCGGGCGACCTGCCGCTGCGGGCGGCGGCGCAGCGGATCCTCGTCGGGATCGAGGTACTGGACCTGGGTCTGCTCGTTGCGGTCGCGTGCGGCGCGCAGCTGGGTCTGCCAGGGGTGCGGCTGCTCGGGCTGCTGCCCGTGCGGCAGGACCTGGGTCGGGTCGGCACCGCCGGGACCGGTGTTGGGCAGCACGGCGGTGGGGTCGGCGGCGCCGGCCGGGCCCCCGGTGTGCGGCAGCACGCTGGTCGCCGCGTTCGGGTCGTAGCCGGGCGCCCCGTGCGGCAGCACCTGCGTCGGGTCGGACGCGCCGGGCGTGCCGGGGACCGGCGCGGGCGCCGGGTCGGGGGCGAGGAGCACGGCGACGCTCTCGGCGGCGGCGATCTGCGCGGAGTTCGCGTGCACACCGACGCCCTCGGCGACGACACGCAGCCCGCGCGCGAGGTTCTCGGCGCTGGGCCGCTCCGCGGGGTTCTTGCGCAGACAGCGCTCTATGACCGTCCACAGCGGTTCGGGGACGGTGGAGGGGCGGCGCGGCTCGGCGCTCAGGTGCTGGTGCAGGACCTCGAGGGCCGAGCTGCCGGAGAACGGCGGACGGCCGGTGACCAGCTCGTACAGCAGGATGCCGGCGCCGTAGATGTCGACGGCGGAGGTCTGCGGGCGGCCCTCGGCGGACTCCGGCGCGACATACGCGGGCGTGCCCACGAACTCGTGGGTGCGGGTCAGGCCGGGCGAGTCCGCGAGGCGGGCGATGCCGAAGTCGGTCAGCATCGGGTGCATCTGGCCGCCGCCCTGCATGAGCAGCACGTTCGCCGGCTTGAGGTCGCGGTGCACCACGCCGTCGGCGTGGCTGGCGGCCAGCGCGTCGGCGATCTGCGCCGTGAGCAGCGCGGCGGCGACGGGCGTGAAGGGGCCGTTCTCGCGCAGGTAGCGGTGCAGGTCGGGACCGTCGACGAGGTCCATGACCAGGGCCAGCAGATCGCCCTCGACGACCAGGTCGCGGACCCGGACGATGTTCGGATGGGTCAGGCGGAGCAGCACGGACCGCTCGCGCAGGAACCGCATCACGATGTCGGGGTCGCTCGCGAGCTCCTCCTTGAGGACCTTGATCGCGACGGTCTCGCCGGGCTGCCCGGGCACGGCCGCCTCGGCCCCGGCGGTCTCCCGCTGGCGGGCTCGCCAGACGGTGCCTGTGGCGCCGCGTCCAAGCGGCTCCTCAAGGAGGTACTTGCTCCCTACCGGCCGCACGTCATGGCTCCCTGCTGCTTGCTTGCATGGTCCGACCCACTGTAGTGCCGTGGTGGGCGGGGGCGGGCTGTCGTCCGCCGAGCTTCCTGCGTACTCGTTCCCGCACGTGTTCGGAGGAAAGACGCTCGCCCTTGTCTCACGGTTGCCGCAAGACGGACGTGACTGATCTCAACTGATCGCCGGCGCCGTCCTGGGCAGGCACTTTTGCGGGCAGAGCCGACCAATCAAGATCACTTGTTCCGGAGCGGCGGGCGCTTTGTCAGTGGCAGGTGCGAGGATGCGTGCAGTACTGGCCGACGTGCTCGTGTGGGGTGGGGGATCTCCGCGCCCGTGCAGAAGGGACCGCTGACGGCGATGCAGATCCGGCTGACCGTCGTAGACCCGCTGGGCCCGCCCTCGCCCGAGTTCCCGACTCCGCCGGAGCAGGGGGGACCCCCGTCGCCGCGAGGCCGGGCCGCGAGCCGCGACGTGCTGGTCACGGCACCCGCCGGCACCGCCCTGTCCGCGGTGGCCTCGGGCCTGGCCGCGGCGGCCTGCGGCGACGTTCCGTCGGGGCCCGTGGTGCTGTACGCCGGTGCGGAGCGGCTCGACCCGCAGCGCTGCACCCTGGGTGAGCCGCCGCTGCTCGACGGCGCCGTGCTGTCCGTGGGCGGCCCGGCCGCCCCCGAGCCCCACCCCGAGCTGGACGACGCCCCGGCCCGCCTGGACGTGGTCGCCGGCCCCGACGCGGGCGGCGTCCATCTGCTGCACGGCGGCGAGGTCCGCGTCGGCCGTTCCGCCGAGGCCGACGTCCCGCTCGACGACCCCGACGTCTCCCGCGTCCACTGCGCGGTGACCCTGGGCGCGGACGGGCGCGTCGCCGTCGCCGACCTCGATTCGACCAACGGCACGACGCTCGACGGCACGCGCGTGGGCACCCGCCCGGTGCGCTTCACGCCGGGTGCGCTGCTGCGGATCGGCGAGTCCACGCTGCGGCTGGCACCGGCCGGCGGGCCGGGGCGGCGGGTCGGGACGGCACCGGACGGCGAGGGATGTGTGCGGGTCGGCCGGACGGGCGGCGGATCGTCCCCGGCCGGATCTCCGGCGGTCCTCCCGGACGGACCGTCCGGGAGGGCGGGGCATGCCTACGGGGCTGCCGGGGGCTGGGGGCTGCCGGGAGGCGGCGCGGCCGCCGCGCAGGGCCCGGCGGCGGGCGCTGCCCAGGAGGACCGAGGGCTCGGTACGCCGGGCACGGCCCACGACACGGCGCCCATGGACAAGGACGCGTACACGCGGGCGGGCACGGCCCACGCGCAGCCGAAGGAGGGCACGGACCCCCACGACCGGCAGCCCGGAGCACCCGGACCAGATGCCCGCGCCAAGGAGCACTCGCCGACACCGCCGCCCCTCGTGCCCGAGCAGGGCAAGGCACCCCGCATCGAGAGCCGCGGCGCCGGTCCGCAGGACCCGCACCCGGGCCCCGGCCCCGCCGCGCCCTCCGGTGACGGGACGCACGGGGGACGGCTGGGCGCCGGCGCGTTCGACGCCCCCGCCGGTGCCGCCCCCGGCCACCGCAAAGGCACGCCGCTGCGCGGCACCGACGTACCGCAGGGCGTGCGCAGGCGAGGCGG
Source organism: Streptomyces sp. NPDC086077 (assembly GCF_040686175.1). NCBI lineage: Bacteria > Bacillati > Actinomycetota > Actinomycetes > Kitasatosporales > Streptomycetaceae > Streptomyces > Streptomyces sp. NPDC086077. The sequence goes on from NZ_JBFBJT010000193.1 coordinate 4,509, forward strand.
GCTCACGGCGTGGGCGCGGCGGCTGGCCGGCGGGCGCGGCGCCGAACAGGACGCGGCCACGCAGGGGACGTACGACGTCGAACCGGAGGGCGGAGCCGTGGCCCCGCCCGTCCGCGCCGACGCGCAGGAGACGTGGCCGGACCCGGCCGCACTGCTGCTGACCGCGCTCGGCCCCGGGCCCCGGCTGTGGGAGCGCGGGCCAGGGCACCCCGAAGCACTCACCGTGCGACTCGGTACGGCGGACCGGGCGGCGCCGGACGGCTCGGGGCTGCTGCCCGCGGTGCCGGTCACCGCCGATCTGCGCGAGGTCGGCGCCCTCGGCCTGGCCGGTCCGCGCCCGCGCCTGGCCGGGCTCGCGCGCGCGGTCGTGGCCCAGCTCGCCGCGCTGCACTCCCCCGACGCCCTGGAGATCGTCCTGATCAGCACGGACCGTGCGCGCGCCCTGGAGGAGCGCACCGCGGAGTGGTCCTGGCTCGGCTGGTTGCCGCATCTGCGCCCGGCCCACGGCCAGGACTGCCGTCTCCTCCTGGCCCACGACCGCGAACAGGCCGCGGCCCGCACCGACGAGCTCCTGCGCCGTCTGGACGACCACCTCACGGATCGGGGCGGCGCGGGCGGCACCGGGACGGCCACCGCGTCTTCGGGCCGGCAGCTCCCCGGGACCACCGGGACGCCGGCCCACGCCCCGGACGCCCCGTCCCCCCGCCCGGCCTGGGCCCGCCCCGACGACGCGGCCTCCGGCGCGGCGGACCCCGCCGGTCTCCCCGGCCCCCGCACGGTCCTCGTCGTCGACGGCGATCCCGGCGGCGCCGGTCTCCGCGAGGCCGTGGCACGCCTGACCCTGGAGGGCCCGCAGGCCGGCATCCATGTCATCTGCCTCGCCGAGACCGCCTCGGCCTCCCCCGCCTCCCCGGTCATCGAGACCTTCGAGGCCGCCTGCGCCGCGGCCCCGGCGTTCCGTGACTGCGGAGCCGTCGCCCTGCTCAGCGGCGATGTGGCGACAGCCCTCCGCCTGCTCCGTATCGCCCGGCCCACAGCAGGAGCCGACGCGACCGGATCCGCGTCCGGATCCGCCTCCTCGCACCCCGCCCCCGTGGGCCACGGCACGGTCGGCGTCGTGGACGCCGTCTCCCCCGCATGGGCCGAGCGGTTCGCCCGGGCCCTCGCTCCCCTGCGCACGGACGCGTCCGCCACCGGCACCCGGCTCGCGCGCGTCAGCACCCCTCTCCCCCAGGCAGCCCGCCTGCTGGACGAGTTGGGCCTGGCGCGGGCCACCCCCGCCTCTCTCATGACCCGTTGGGCCGACGCCGCCGACGACACCGACGCCCTCGGCGGCCGGGCGCACGCCGTACTCGGCGCCGGCCCGCGCGGCCCGGTCGCCGCCGACCTCGTCGTCGAGGGACCGCACCTGCTGGTCGAGGGCCCGCCCGGCAGCGGACGTACGGAGCTGCTGCGTGCCGTCGTGGCCTCGCTCGCCGCCGCCGAACGGCCCGACCGGCTGAGCCTGGTGCTGATGGACGGCCGGGACAGCGTGGGCGCGGGCAGCGGGCACGGCGACGGACTGCACCTGTGCATGGACATCCCGCACGTCACCACGCACCTCCTCGCGAACGACCCGGTCCGCATGCGGGAGTTCGCCCAGTCCCTGTCGGCCGAGCTGAAGCGCCGCGCGGAGCTGCTCGGCCGCTCGCACTTCGCGGAGTGGCACACCGGGCGTGCGGTGTCGGGCCGCATGGTCAGCCAGCGCGCGGCGCCCACCGCCGGTGCCGGTGACCTGGACACCCCGCCCAGCGCCACCCTGCGGCTGCGCCCGGCCGCCCCCCGCCGCCCGACGGACGACGTGCCCCCGCTGCCCCGCCTCGTCGTGGTCGTCGACGACCTGGACGCCCTGGTCGCACCCCCGCTGGGCTCTCCGGGCCGGCCCGCGGCCGGGTCCGTGATGCGCGCGCTGGAGGCGGTGGCCCGCGAGGGCGAGCGGCTCGGCGTGCACCTGGTGGCCGCCGCCGGGCCGGGCGGCCGTACGGCCGAGACCGAGCCCGCCCGGCGGGCCTCGCTGCGCGTCACCCTCGACGCCCCCGCGCCGGGACCCGACGAACCGGCGCCCGGCCGGGGCCGGTTGACGCATCCCGACGGACGGATCACGCCGTTCCAGGGAGGCCGGGTCACCGGCCGTATCCCGCGCACGGCGACGCTGCGGCCGACCGTCGTCCCACTGGAGTGGCACAGGATGGGCGACCCGCCCACCCGGCGCCCGGTCCGCGAACTGGGCAACGGGCCGACGGACCTGGCCCTCCTGGCGAGCGCGCTGGAGCGGGCGGCCCGGGAGGTGTCCGCCTCGGAGGTGCCGTCGCTGCTGTAGGCACCTGCGGGCGAGTGTAGTCACCGCCCCGCTCCCGCCCGCTGAACAGTCACGACGCGGTCACGATCGCCGACTTGACACGGTTCGCGCTCTTGCCGACCCCACGGACCCGGCGTAGACCAGTGCCACGGGACAGCGCTCGCACGTTCGACGAGGACGAAGAACGGGGCCGTAATGCACAGGAGCATCACCGACAGCCGCACCCGCACTCGCAGGACCGCCCGCACCGCGGCGGCCGCACTGGCGGGAGCGCTCGCGCTCTCGCTGAGCGCCTGCGGGGGCGACGACGACAGCGGAAACGAAGGAAGCGGCGGTACGGACGAGACCGCCACCACCGTGACACTCCCGAAGCTGGACGGCGAGAGCCTGGAGGTCGCCGCCGTCTGGACCGGCCCGGAGCAGGCCAACTTCAAGAAGGTGCTGCAGGAGTTCGAGAAGCGGACCGGCGCCAAGGTGACCTTCGTGCCCGCGCAGGACCCGATCATCAACTTCCTGGGCTCCAAGATCGCGGGCGGCGCGCCGCCGGACATCGCGATGCTCCCCCAGGTCGGCGCCATCCAGCAGGCCGTGGACAAGGGCTGGGCCAAGCCGGTCGGGACGGAGGCCCAGGAGCAGCTCGGCAAGAACTACTCGCAGGGCTGGCAGGACCTCGGCAAGGTCGACGGCAAGCAGTACGGCGTCTACTACAAGGCCGCCAACAAGTCTCTGATCTGGTACAACACCCAGGTCTTCGAGAACGCGGGCGCCGAGGAACCCCAGACCTGGCAGGACCTGCTCTCCACAGCCCAGACGATCTACGACTCCGGCGTCACCCCGTTCTCCGTCGGCGGTGCCGACGGCTGGACGCTGACGGACTGGTTCGAGAACGTCTATCTCTCGCAGGCCGGCCCGGAGAAGTACGACCAGCTGGCCAAGCACGAGATCAAGTGGACCGACCCGACCGTCACCGAGGCCCTGACCACGCTGGCGCAGATCTGGGGCAAGCAGGACTACATCGCGGGCGGCGCGAGCGGCGCGCTGCAGACCGAGTTCCCGGCCTCCGTCACGCAGACCTTCACCGGTGGCGACCAGCCGAAGGCGGGCATGGTCTACGAGGGCGACTTCGTGCAGGTCAACATCGCGGAGACGGACGCCGAGGTGGGCACGGACGCCAAGGTGTTCGCGTTCCCCAAGGTCGGCGACACCGAGCCGGTCGTCTCCGGCGGTGACGCGGCGGTCATCCTGGAGGACTCGAAGGCCGCGCAGGCCCTGGCCACGTTCCTGGCCTCGCCGGACGCGGCGACCATCCAGGCGAAGCTCGGCGGCTATCTGTCGCCGAACAAGAACGTGGACCCGAAGGCGTATCCGAACGCGGTGCAGCAGGAGATGGCCAAAGCGCTGGTCGCGGCCGGTGACGACTTCCGCTTCGACATGTCCGACCAAGCCCCGCAGGCCTTCGGCGGCACGCCCGGCAAGGGCGAGTGGAAGGCGCTGCAGGACTTCCTGAAGAACCCGAAGGACGTCAAGGGCACCCAGGAGCAGCTGGAGGCCGACGCGGCAACGGCGTACGGAGACTGAGCCGGCCATGGCGTCGGCATCCACGGCAGGGGTCCCGCCCACCAAGGCCGGGACCCCTCCCCGTAGTCGCAAGAGCGTGACCGGCACCCGCAGGACGGTGGCAGCGCTGTTCCTGCTGCCCGCCCTGGTGCTGCTCGGCGCGCTCGTGGTCTACCCGATCGGGTACTCGGTCGTGCGCAGCTTCTACGACCAGTCCGGCGACGGCTTCGCCGGATTCGACAACTACCAGGCGCTGTTCACCGACGAGGGCATCCGTACGGCGCTGAAGAACAACATCATCTGGGTGGTGTTCGCGCCGACGGTCGCGACCGCGCTCGGGCTGATCTTCGCGGTGCTGACCGAACGGGTGCGCTGGGGCACGGCGTTCAAGCTGGTCGTCTTCATGCCGATGGCGATCTCGATGCTGGCGGCGGGCATCATCTTCCGGCTCGTCTACGACCAGGACCCGGACAAGGGTGTGGCGAACGCGGTGTGGGTGGGGGTGCACGACACGTTCGCCCAGTCGTCGGCGTTCCCGAAGGCGCACCCGGGCCGGGAGTCCCCGCTGGCGGCGGACGGCGGCGGCTTCGTCACCAAGGAGCCGGTCCGCCTGGGCGAGCCGGTGGGCCTGCCCCTGGTGGGCGTCGCCCCCGACCAGATGCCCGACGGCGCCGTGAAGGCCGTGGCGGCGCAGGCCGACCCGGGCAAGGTCACCGGCACCACCTGGCAGGACTTCACCCGCGGCGAGGGTGTCGGCACCCTCAACGCCCCGGACGCCTCCGAGCTGGGCTATCCCGGCATGAAGGTCGAGGCGGTCAGGGACGGCAAGGTGGTCGCCTCGGCCACGGCGGCCGCCGACGGCACCTTCACGCTCCCGGCCACCGCCGACGGGGCCCAGCTGAGGCTCCCCGCCGGCAACTTCAAGGAGCCGTACAACGGGCTGGACTGGCTCGGCCCGTCGCTGGTCACCCCGGCCATCATCGGGTCGTACATCTGGATGTGGGCGGGCTTCGCGATGGTGCTCATCGCCGCCGGGCTGGCGGGGATGCCACGTGAGCTGCTGGAGGCGGCACGGGTGGACGGGGCCAGCGAGTGGCAGGTGTTCCGGCGGGTCACGGTGCCGCTGCTCGCCCCCGTCCTCGCGGTTGTCGCCGTCACCCTGATGATCAATGTGCTGAAGGTCTTCGACCTGGTCTTCATCATCGCCCCGGGCTCCTCCCAGGACGACGCGAACGTGCTCGCGCTGGAGCTGTACCGCAAGGGCTTCTCCGAGGACCAGCCGGGCGTCGCGAGCGCCATCGCGGTGTTCCTGCTGCTGCTGGTGATCCCGGTGATGTGGTTCAACGTCCGCAGGCTCAGGCGGGAGGTGCGGCGATGACCACGGAGTCCGCGAAAGGCAAGGAGTCCCTCGGCTCACGCCTGGCACAAGGTGTCAGCGGCGGTCTGATGCGGGTCTTCCTGATCGTCGTCGGCCTGTTCTGGCTGGTGCCGACCATCGGTCTGCTGCTCTCGTCCCTGCGCACCCCGACGGACATGAACGAGAGCGGCTGGTGGACGGTGTTCACCGAGCCGGCCCAACTCACCTTCGAGAGCTACGACAAGCTGCTGAGCAACGGGGACATCACCGGCTCCCTGCTCAACACGGTGCTGATCACGGTCCCGGCGACCGTGCTGGTCGTGGTCATCGGCTCGCTCGCCGGCTACGCCTTCGCGTGGATGGAGTTCCCGGGCCGGGACTGGTGGTTCCTGGGCGTGGTCGGTCTGCTGGTCGTCCCGGTGCAGGTGGCGCTGATCCCGATCGCCGAACTCTTCGGCTCCGTCGGGCTGTTCGGCTCGATGCTCGGCGTGATCCTGTTCCACGTCGGCTTCGGTCTGCCCTTCGCGGTGTTCCTGCTGCGGAACTTCTTCGCGGAGATCCCGCGCGAGCTGCTGGAGGCGGCGCGGCTGGACGGAGCCGGTGAACTGCGGCTGTTCGCACGGGTGGTGATGCCGCTCGGCGGGCCCGCGATCGCGAGCCTGGGCATCTTCCAGTTCCTGTGGGTGTGGAACGACATGCTGGTGGCGCTGGTGTTCACCGACTCCGGCAGCCAGCCGATCACGGTGGCGCTGCAGACGCAGGTACGGCAGTTCGGGAACAACATCGACGTGCTGGCTCCCGGCGCGTTCATCTCGATGGTGATTCCGCTGGCCGTCTTCTTCGCCTTCCAGCGGCAGTTCGTGTCCGGGGTGATGGCGGGCGCGGTGAAGTGAGGTCGAGGAACGACCTTGGGGCGGGCCGGGAAACGGCCCGCCCCTACGCGTTCACGGCCGTATGCCCCGCAGGCCGTACACACCGTAACCAATTCACTCCATCGGCCGTTCCCGGGCAGAACGCCCGCGCAGACCCGCCGACCCATGGATGCCCCTTGCCCAGGCTCAGTGTCATCGTCCCCGCGTACCAGGTGCAGGCGTATCTGCACGAGTGCCTGGAATCGGTGCTCGGCCAGTCGTGTACCGAGCTCGAACTGATCGTGGTCGACGACCGCTCGCCGGACGCCCGCGGCGAGATCGTCGAGGAGTTC